>DATFDU010000001.1:0-20797 GCA_035251915.1 Dongiaceae bacterium
CCTGGCGAGGTGCTGGTGCGGGTGAAGACGTCCGGCGTCAATCCTTCGGATGTGAAGTCGCGTGCCGGGCTGCGCGCCAAGATGAGTTGGCCGCGCGTCATCCCGCACAGCGACGGCGCCGGCGTGATCGAGGCGATCGGCGCCGGTGTCGATCCCGCGCGGGTCGGCGAGCGGGTGTGGCTGTGGAACGGGCAGTGGCAGCGGCCGTTTGGCACCGCCGCGGAATACATCGCCCTCCCCTCCTTTCAGGCGCCGCATCTGCCGGACGGCGTGCCGTATGAGGCGGGCGCCTGCCTTGGCATCCCGGCGATGACGGCGCATCGCTGCGTGTTCGCCGACGGGCCGGTCGCTGGCCAGACCATCCTGGTGACCGGCGGCGCGGGCGCGGTCGGGCACTATGCCATCCAGCTCGCGCGCTGGGGCGGCGCCAAGGTGATCGCGACCGTGAGCGGCGCCGACAAGGCGACCCATGCCAAGGCGGCCGGCGCCGACCACGTAGTCAACTACAAGACCGACGACGTCGCGCAGAGCGTGAAGGAAATCACCAAGGGCCAGGGCGCCGATCGCGTGATCGAGGTCGAGTTCGGCGGGAACCTGGCGACCACCCTCACTTGCCTCAAGACCAACGGCGTGATTGCGACCTATGCGTCATCGGCGGTGATGGAGCCGAAGCTACCGTTCTACCCGATGATGTTCATGGGGCTCACGCTGCGGATGGTGCTGGTCTACATCCTGCCGGATGCCGCGCGCCGGCAATCGATCCAGGACATCAACCAGGCGCTGGTGCAGGGCGCGTTGGTGCATGCGATCGCGGAAAGCTATCCGCTGGAGCGGATCGTCGCCGCGCACCAGGCGGTCGAGAGCGGCAAGGCCATCGGCAATGTCGTGGTGACCATCGCTTGATCGTTCAGGCTGCCGGCTTGCTAGTTCCGTAGCGCAGCACCTGCACGCGCTCCAGCGTCACCAAGCCGGCGCCCATGATCGGCTCGATGATGGCGAGGAACGATTTGATCTTGTCCTCCGCATCGACGATCTCGATCACCATCGGCAGATCTTCCGACAGGCGCAGGATCTTCGCCGTATGCAGCGTGCTGGAATGGCCGAAGCCCATCGGCCCGCGCAGCACGGTGGCGCCGGCGAGGTGCGCCTCGCGCGCCTTCAGGACGATCTCCTCGTAGAGCGGCCGGTGGCCGGCCTTGTCGCTCTCGCCGAGGAAGATGCGCAGCAGCATGGCGTCCTTGGGAACCTGCATCGCCGCCTCCTATCGGTTGATGAGGGTCGCAAGCATGTGTCCGGCCCACACCATCACCAGGCACAACACGACAGAGCCGACAATGTTCGCGCCGACCAGCAACCATTGTCCATCGCGCGCCAGGGTCAAGGTCTGCAGGCTGAAGGAGGAGAAGGTCGTGAAGCCGCCGAGGATGCCGACCATCAGGAACTGCCGCGCCTCCGCCGGAATGATGAAGCGCCCATCGGTGCTGGAGACGGTCGCGATCAGTCCGATCAGGAACGATCCCACGACATTGACGATGAGCGTGCCCCAGGGAAAGGTCTCCCCCACCAGCCGCGCGACGATGCCGGAACACCAGTAGCGCGCGACACCGCCGATGGCGCTCCCCAGCGCCACCCATAGCGTTATTGCAGCAGACATTCCCGCTCCTTCCTCTTGCGCCGAGAGCGCATGAAAAAACCCGCCTGGCGGCGGGTTGCAAGCACGCTCCCGCCGCGTGGTGACACGCTGGCAGGAGTCATCAGCCTCTGCGGCGGTTCTCGGGGGACCCCATCCCCATCGCGGTCAAGGATGTCGAAGCGAAATCGAGGCGTCAACCGGGTTGTGGCGCGCCTCACTCCTCCGGCAGTCCGAACACTTCCTGCGGCTGGTCGAAGCCGTGCATCGGATAGTGGCCGAGCGGCACCAGCTTGCTGCCGCAGGGCGAGGCGAAGGCCCTGGAGGCGAGCAGCTTCTGGTTCAAAGGCCGGCACAAACCGGTGATGCGGGCGGCGAGGTTGACGGCGGGGCCGATCACCGTGAAGTCGAGCCGGGTCTGCGAGCCGATGTTGCCGTAGCTGACCGAGCCGGCGTGCAGGCCGATGCCGATGCCGAGCGGGGCCTTGCCGGCGCTGGCGCGCAGTTCGTTGACGTCGCGCATGGCTTCGAGCGCTTCCTCGGCCGCAGTCAGGGCGATCAGGCATTTGTCGTCGCGGTCGAGGTCGTCCTTCATCGGGAAGATCGCGAGCACGGAATCGCCGATGAACTTCAGGATTTCGCCGCCGCGCGCCAGCACGGGCCGCGTCACCGCATCGAAATAGTCGTTGAGGATCGCCAGCACCTCGTCGCGCGGCAGCTGGTTGCTCATCGCGGTGAAATCGCGCAGGTCGCATTGCCAGATGGCGGCGGCGATGGTGACGCTTTCGCCGCGCCGGATGAGGCCGCCCATCACGCGCCGGCCGGCGTCGGCACCGAGATAGATCTCCAGCAGAGATTTCGCCGTCAGCCGGGTCTCGATCGCCTCGACGATCAGCGAGAGCAGCGGCAGCAGCGACTGGAAGCCAGTGAACTGCTCGTCGCTGAAGCCGCCCGATGCGTCGGCCGCGATGGAAAAGACCGCGAGCGGCCGGCCGTCGCCGCGCCGGAGGCCGAAGATCGCGTAGTCGGTGGCGCCTTCGGCCAGCAGGTCCTCGAGGATCGGGAAATCGAGCCGGAGGTCGGGGCCGAACAGGCGTCGGCGGATCATCGGCTCGCCGGCATAGATCAGCGCCATCGGGCTGCGCAGATACTGGTCGCTCTGCCAGATGTCATGCTCGCGCGTGAAGGCCTCGACCACCGGCTGGACGCGCGACCAGCGATAGGCGATCGAGGCGATCTGCGGATGCAGGGTCGGCTTGGCCAGGAACGCGCGCATGAGCGGGAAGCCGCCCTCGGTCAGCTCCCGGCAGAAGCCCTGCAACAGCTCGCCGCTGGTGGGCTGATGGCGCCCGTCGCGCAGCAGCCAGCGGAAGGCCCGGTCGATCGCGGGGTTGTCCAGCCGCAATTCCCCGTCGATCAGGGGCGGGAGACTGGGCGCGGGGCCGGTGCCAAGTGGCTGATTCATAAGCCCATGATGAGTTTGGGGTTGAAGCGGGTCAAGCCTTCCCCCATGTTCCGACCAAGACCCGACATCCGCTGTCCGGATGCCGCTTTTCCCCTGGAGATGAGGATGTTCATCCAGACCGAAGAGACCCCGAATCCGGCCACTCTCAAGTTCCTGCCGGGGCGCACGGTGATGGAGCGCGGCACCGCGGACTTCGACGCCGCCGACAAGGCCGCGCGCTCGCCGCTGGCCGAAAGCCTGTTCCGAATCGATGGCGTCGCGCGCATTTTCCTCGGCAGCGATTTCATCACGGTCACCAAGACCGACCAGAAGGACTGGCCGGTCCTGAAGCCGCAGATCCTCGGCCTCATCATGGAGCATTTCTCGTCGAATCGGCCGGTCATTCTATCCGACGATAGCGCATCGGCCGCTCGCAACGAAGCCGGCGGCGACGAAGACGACGAGATCGTCGCGCAGATCAAGGAGCTGCTGGATACCCGTGTCCGTCCCGCGGTTGCCCAGGATGGTGGCGACATCATCTTCCACGCGTTCGAGGACGGCGTGGTGTATCTGCACATGCAGGGCTCATGCTCGGGCTGCCCGTCTTCGACCGCGACCTTGAAGATGGGGATCGAGAACATGCTGCGTCACTACGTGCCGGAAGTGGTGGAAGTACGACCGGTCTGACATAAGGGCGCATCCTATTGATTTGAAGGGGCGGATCACTCCCGCCCCTTTGTTTTTGCGCAACTTATTCGCTCGCAGGTAGCCATGCGCGCGCCATGGTTTACCGCCGGTTAATCAATTTGCTCCAGCTTGCAGACTTCGCATCCCCTATTCGGGCGCTGCCCGGTTCGGAAGCTGAGCGAGATGTTTCGCACCTGGCCGCTGTCGAAGAGATTTGCCCTCGTGAGCGGGCCGGTGTTGGTTGGCGCCGGCGTGCTGATTGGCGTTGTGAACCATTCCTGGTTCCTGGACAGCATCGAAAGCGCGGCCGAGCGCAACAACGTCGCGCTGGCGCGCGTTCTTTCCAATGTGGTCTGGCCGAAATTCGAGGCCGATGTGCTGGCGCGCACCGATTCCAGCGCGTGGCGCGCAGATCTGAACCGCGAGGTCGCCTCACTTATTCGCCACAGCTCCATCGTCAAGGTGAAGCTCTATCTTGCTGACGGCAGCGTCGCCTATTCCACCGATCCTGGCGCAACCGGGGAGGACGAGGAAGGCGAGGCGCATAACGCGGCCGCGGCGGAACACGCGGGCGAAAGCGGCGAAGCCGGCCATAGCGAAGGCGGAGACGGCGAAGCAGCCCACACCGAAGGTGGCGAGGGCGAAGCAGGCCACAGCGACGGCGCCGAAGACGAAGCCGGCCACGGCGAGGCTGGCGGCGGCGAAGCGGGCCATAGCGAAGGCAGCGAAGGCGGAGCCGGTCATGGTGAAGCTGGCCACGGCGAGAGTGGCGTGGAGGAAGCGGGCCACAGCGACGGCGCCGAAGGCGAAGCCGGTCACGGCGAAGCGGGCCACAGCGGGGGTGGCGAAGGCGGAGCCGGTCACGACGAGGCTGGCGGCGGCGAAGCGGGCCATGGTGAAGGTGGCGAGGGCGGGTACAATGACGGGTTCGCGACCGCCATCAATGGCGAGGTGATCAGCGAGATCGAGTTCGAGCCCCGGATCAACATCTTCAACCGCGTGATCACCGACCGCCATACGGTCTCCAGCTACATCCCGATCTTCGATACCGACGATCACAGGAAGCCGGTGGCGGTGTTCGAGATCTATGACGACATCACCGGGCTGCTCGCGGAGTTCCGCGCATCCGAGATCCGCACCGGCATGTTTCTCGGCAGCGTCCTTCTGCTGATGTACGTCTCACTGGTCATGATGGTGATGCGCAGTGAGCTGGTCGCCAGGCGCAACCAGGAGGCGCGCGTGCGCATGGCCAACGCGGCCGCCAGGGCGGACGCAGCGAGCACGGCGAAGAGCGAATTCCTCGCCAACATGAGCCACGAGCTGCGCACGCCATTGAATGCAATCGTGGGCTTTTCCGAGGTCATGAAGGACGGGCTGCTCGGCCCGGTGACCCCCCGCCCCTATGCTGAATACGTCCGGCATATCTGGGTCGCGGCCTCGCACCTGACCGACATCATCGGCAACATCCTCGATCTCAGCAAGATCGACGCCGGCAAGGTGACGGTGGAGAACTCGCGCGTCGCTCTGCCCGAAACCATCCTGCTGGTCTGCGGCATGATGCACGACAAGGCCAGCAAGCGCGGCATCGCGCTGACGCAGGACATCGAGCCAGGGATCGACACCATCGTCACAGACGCGGTGAAGCTGCGCCAGATCCTGCTCAACCTCCTGTCCAACGCCATCAAGTTCACCGGCGAGGGCGGACAGGTGATGCTGCGCATCGGCCGTGTGGCCGACGGCCTCGAATTCTCGATCCGCGACACCGGCATCGGCATGGACGAGGCCGGCATCCGGATCGCGATGAGTCCCTTCGGTCAGATCGAATCGCCGTTCTCGCGCATGCACGAGGGCACCGGTCTCGGCCTGCCGCTCACCCTGCGGCTGGTCAACCTGATCGGCGGCCGCATGGAGATCAGCAGCGAGAAAGGCGTCGGTACGCTGGTCACCGTCACGTTGCCCGTGGGGGAGCTGGCAGTTCCCACGCTGAAGCAGGACATCAATCCCCAGCCCAAGGCGCGCGCGCGCGCCAGTTAGTCCATCACTGGAGCTGGCAAATCGCTCTGCGCGACCACCGGATAGTCGCGCGCGTTGAACAGCTGGTAGTGCCACCACTCGTTCGTATAGAACTCGAATCCGGCGGCGGTCATCAGGCCGAGCAGCAGCAGCCGGTTGCGCTGCGCCTCCGGCAGCACATCGGTGCGGCCGTGATGCGACCGCGGCGTCAGGGCATCGAACCCGGTCCCCATGTCCAGCTCGCGACCGTTCGCATCGATCAGCGTCAGGTCGAGCGCAACGCCGCGGTTGTGCGGCCCGCCCTTAGCAGGATCGGCGACGAATTCCGGATCCGGGCTGGCGTTCCACAAGGCCCATTGTCCTTCGACCGGGCGGTAGGCGTCGAAGATCTTCAGCCGGAGCCCAAGCGGCCGCGCCAGTCCGATCGCGATGCCGAGGCGTTCCGCTGCCTTCGGATGCAGGTACGGCTTGGCATCGGCGCGATAGAACGGCTTGCCGGTGACGTTGTCGGGGGTGGCGTAGGCCAGGGCGATGTCGAGATCGAAGGCAGGCGGGCTGATGTCGATGAGACTCATGGGACTTTGCGGCAAAGGCGCATGCTTGTCAGCCCGGCATGCGGGGACTAAACACGCTGCTTGAACGCCGGCATCCCTAGCAAACCTGCGCGCCGCCGCATAGCCCGCATGGAAGCCTCCTGGCACAGGTCAGCCATTCGATGAACGCAACTTCCATCACCGCGCCCGTGCTGGCGATCGAGACGTCGGGCTCGGCCTGCTCGGTGGCTTTGCTGATGCCCGGCGCAGCTGCGAGTCGGCCGCCGGCGCACGAGATCATGGCGACCTCGCACGGCCACGCCACGGCGCTGGCTCCGATGATCGCGCGGATCGCGCGCGCCGCTGGCGTCGAGCTGACGGCGCTGAAGGCGATCGCGGTGTCGTGCGGGCCGGGCGGCTTCACTGGCATCCGGGTCGGACTCGCAACGGCGCGCGCGATGGCGCTTGCCATCGGCTGCCCAATCGTCGGCATCGGCAGCTTCCAGGCGCTGGCGGCCACCGCGGCGCGCTCCGGCGGGGCGCTCGCCGCGCGCAGCCTGGTGGTGCTCGACAGCCGGCGCAGCGAATTGTTCGCGGTCGAGCTCGGCGCGGACTTGGCAGCGCTGTCGCCGCCTGCGCTGCTGACGGCGGATCAGGTCGAAGCGCGCTGCCGGCAAGATGGCATCGCACTCATCGCCGATGCGGCGCTGACGCGGTTCGCCGGCCTGGGTGGCCTCAGCGCCGCCGCCGATGCCGTCGCGGTCGCGGAGCTGGCGATGACGCGGCCCGATCTGCACCAGCCGGCCGAGCCGATCTATTTGCGTCCGCCCGATATCTCGCAGCCGAAGTCGCGCTCATGACAGCGGATACGCGCGACGCGCCGGACGACATTTCGATCAGGCCGGTGACCGCATTCGACCTGGCACTGCTCGCTGCGTTGCATGCCGAGATCTTCACTGCGCCGTGGGACCAGCCATGGTCGGTGCAGAGCTTCGCCGAGGTTCTCGCGATGCCGGGCGCCCATGGCTGGCTGATGACGAGCGGCGGGACACCAATCGGTTTCCTGCTCGCGCGCTTCATCCTCGACGAGGGCGAGATTCTGTTGACCGGCATCGTGCCGACGGCGCAGCAGCGCGGCCACGCGGGGCGCCTGATGCGCGTCCTCATCGAGTCGGCGCGCGCTGCGGGCATCGGCACCCTGTTCCTGGAGCATGCCGCGGGCAATGCGGCGGCGGCGGCGCTCTATAGCCGGTTCGGTTTTTCGAAGATCGGGCGGCGGCGCGCGTACTATGAGCGGCGCGGCGGCGGCCGCGAGGATGCCATCACCCTGCGCAGCGCCCTGGCCGGCGCCGATGGTCCGCGAACGGGCCCGCTCGAATAATTGCGGAACCTTTCCCCAGTTCAATACATGACACTGTCTGGTAATTATTGCCAATCTGCGGGACCGTATGAAATATAGAAGCATTGTCAGCCGCGTGTGCAGCCCGTAGTATTAAACAACTTAAGGTATGGGAGCGACGGCATGGTGGATGAAGCCAAGAAAAACGGCATGTTGGCGATGGTCGCCGAGATCGTTTCAGCCCACCTGTCGAATAACACTGTCCCGGTCGCGGATATTCCGAGGCTGATCCACGAAGTGTACGGCGCCTTGACCGGTCTTGGACAAGCGCCGGTGAAGAGCGCGGAGCGGGCCGAGCCCGCGGTGTCGGTGAAGAAGTCGGTGACCGCCGACTACATCGTCTGCCTGGAGGACGGCAAGAAGCTGAAGATGCTGAAGCGTCACTTGCGGACCGCCTATGGCCTGACGCCGGAGCAATATCGCGAAAAGTGGGGACTCCCCGCCGACTATCCGATGGTGGCGCCGAACTATGCGAAGAAGCGCAGCAGCCTGGCGCGACAGATCGGCCTTGGCACCGGCGGTCGGAAACGCTGAGAACCACACGCGAGTCGGCGATGAAGCGAACCGCCGGCCAAATGATTTGCGCCAGGCGCGTTCTGTGGGCAGAATAACTGACAAAGGATTGGCGCGCGGGGCAACTGCGCGAGCGGAGCCGAGGGGCTCCTGACAGCGGGGCAAGAATCGTGAGTGTCGTATCGCGACTCGAGAAACTGTGCCAGGACAAGGGCCTGAAGATGACGGAGCAGCGCCGCGTGATTGCGCGCGTGCTGTCGGATGCGGACGACCATCCGGACGTAGAGCAGCTTTACCGCCGCGCCTCCAAGATCGATCCCGGCATCTCGCTCGCCACCGTCTATCGCACGGTGCGGCTGTTCGAGGAAGCGAGCATCCTGGAGCGCCACGATTTCGGCGACGGCCGCGCGCGCTATGAAGAGGCGCCGGAGAATCACCACGACCACCTGATCGACATCCAGTCCGGCCAGGTCATCGAGTTCAGCAACGAAGAGATCGAGAAACTGCAGCATCGGGTGGCGGAGCAGCTCGGCTACAAGCTGGTCGGCCACCGCCTGGAACTCTATGCGGTGCCGCTCGCGGGCCGCGCCGGAGCCAAGAAGCGATGACGGCTGCGCTGGCGGAGCAGCAGCGGCCGGTCCACGTTCAAGCGGCAAGCCTGGAGTTGCGCGTCGCCGAGAATGCCGCGGAGATCGAAGCGGCGCAGGCATTGCGCTATCGCGTCTTCTACGAGGAGCTGAACGCAAAGCCGACGCCGGAGATGTCGACGCTGCGGCGCGACTTCGACAGCTTCGATCCCTATTGCGACCACCTCATCATCATCGACCGGGCCAAGGGCGAAGGCGCCGCCGGCATCATCGCGACCTACCGCCTGATGCGGCGCGAGCAGGCCAGCCGCCGCGGCCAGTTCTATTCGATCGACGAATACGACATCTCGGCGCTGGTGAACTATCGCGGCGGCATCCTGGAGCTTGGCCGCTCCTGCGTCGATCCCGCCTACCGCACCAAGGCGGCGATGAACCTGATGTGGAAGGGCATCGCCGACTACATCCTGCATTACAAGATCGGCGTGCTGTTCGGCTGCGCCTCGTTCCCCGGCACCGATCCGGAAGAACACAAGATGGCGCTGTCCTATCTCTATCACCGGCACTTGGCGCCGATGGAGTATCGCGCCCGCGCGTTGCCCGGCCGCTACGTGCCGATGAACATGGTGCCGCTGGACCAGATCGATGAGAAGCGCGCGTTCGTATCGCTGCCGCCGCTGATCAAGGGCTATCTGCGCCTCGGCGGCTTCGTCGGCGACGGCGCGGTGGTCGACCCGCAATTCGGCACCGTCGACGTCAGCGTCGTGGTGGTGCACCACCTCATCACCGACAAATACGTCAAGCACTATCGCGAGCATTCCGCGGGCAAGACGGATCAATCCAGCTCCGCCGCCTGATCCATCCATGTCCCTGGCCGCGCCCCGCAGCATTTCCCAGGAAGTCACCGACGACCCGCCGCTTTCGCCATCCGGCGTCACGCCGTTCGGCTCGGACTATCTCGGCTTCTTCCGGCTCAGCCTCTATGGCCTGGTCACGCTCTCCCTGACGCCGGTGCAGATCCTGATCCTGCTCATTGCCCGACGCTATTGGTGGGCGCTGCCGTTCGTCTATCACAAGCTGTGCTGCCGCATCATGGGCCTTAGGGTCCGGGTGGTGGGCGAGCCAGCCAGGTCGCGGCCCGTGCTGTTCGTCAGCAATCATGTGTCCTATCTCGACATCCCGGTGCTGGGCTCGGTCAGTCCGGTGTCGTTCGTCGCCAAGACCGAGGTGGCGCAGTGGCCGGGCTATGGCTGGCTCGCCAAGCTGCAGCGCACGGTGTTCGTCGATCGCCGCCGCAACACCACGCTGCAGCAGCGCGATTCGATTCATGCGCGGCTGGTGGCGGGCGACGCGCTGGTGCTGTTTCCCGAAGGCACCTCCAACGACGGCAACCGCATCCTGCCGTTCCGCAGCGCGCTGCTGAGCGTGGCGGAAGCGGCAACAGAGCGGCCGCTCACCATCCAGCCGGTTTCGATCGCCTATACCAGCGTCAACGGCGTGCCGCTCGGGTGGGGCCTGCGCCCGCTGGTCGCGTGGTATGGCGGGATGGAATTGGGCGGGCATCTGTGGCGATTCAGCCGGCTGGGCCGGGTCGAGGTGGTGGTGGAATTCCATGACGAGGCGCGGGTCGGCGACTTTGCCTCGCGCAAGGAACTGACCCGTCACTGTTCGGAGGCGGTGGCTGGCGGGGTCGACCGGGCGCTCGGCGGCCGGCTCCCGGCCCCGCCCGGGTGAAACGCTAGAAGTTTCAATTGTTACAATTGCTTACGCCAGCTTGGCGGAACTTGGTAAATCGAGTACAGGAGACCGCCGCGCGGCGTGCTAGAGTGCGCGGCGGGCAATCAACCCATATGGAGCGGACGAGGCCGGACCTGACGGCCGGTCGAAACGGCATTGGCGAAGAAGCTTTATATCAAGACCTACGGCTGCCAGATGAATGTCTACGATTCCGCCCGCATGGCGGATGTCCTGGCGCCTCTTGGCTACGGCATGGCAGAGAGCCCGGCCGACGCCGACATGGTCATCCTCAACACCTGCCACATCCGCGAGAAGGCCTCGGAGAAGGTGTTCTCCGAGCTCGGACGCCTGCGCCAGGCGCGCGCCAAGCGCAAGCAGAGCGGTGCCGACATGATCATCGCGGTCGCCGGCTGCGTCGCCCAGGCCGAGGGCGCGGAGATCCTGCGCCGCGCGCCGGACGTCGACATCGTGCTCGGCCCGCAGACCTATCACCGTCTGCCGGAGATGGTGGCGCGTGCCGCCCGCGCCCGCGGCGCGAAAGACTGTAATAGCCGGCGCGGGGCCGGCGTGCTCGCCACCGACTTCCCGCCGGAATCCAAGTTCGATCACCTGCCGGCGCCGTCTGCGGATCAGGCGGTCTCCGCCTTTCTCTCGGTGCAGGAAGGCTGCGACAAGTTCTGCACCTTCTGTGTTGTCCCCTATACGCGCGGCGCGGAATTCTCGCGGCCGGTGACGCAGGTCGTCCAGGAGGCGCGGGCGCTGGTCGCGGCCGGCGCGCGCGAGATCAATCTGCTGGGGCAGAACGTCAATGCCTATCACGGCGAGGCACCGGACGGCTCGGAGTGGGGTTTGGGCCGGCTGGTCCGGCATCTGGCCGACCGCGTCGATGGCCTCAAGCGCATCCGCTACACCACCTCCCATCCGCGCGACATGGACGACGATCTGATCGCCGCGCACGCCGAGGTGCCGCAGCTGATGCCGTTCCTGCATCTGCCGGTGCAGTCCGGTTCCGACCGCGTGCTGGAGGCGATGAACCGCCAGCACACGGCGCGGCTGTATTACGAGATCGTGGATCGGCTGCGCGCCGCACGCTCTGACATGGCGCTGTCGTCGGATTTCATCGTCGGCTTCCCGGGCGAGAGCGAGACGGATTTCGCCGCCACCATGAAGCTGGTCGAGGAGATCGGCTTCGCGCAGGCCTTCTCCTTCAACTACAGCATCCGGCCCGGCACGCCCGGTGCCGCGATGGAGAACCAGGTGCCCGAAGACGTGAAGAACGAGCGGCTGCAGCGCCTGCAAGCGGTGCTCAATGCGCAGCAGGTCGCCTTCAACCGCGCCATGGTCGGCCGCGTGCTGCCGGTGTTGCTGGAGAAGCCGGGCAAGCGCGCCGGCCAGCTGGTCGGGCGCTCGCCCTATCTGCAAGCGGTGCACGTGATGGCCGACGAATCCGAGATCGGCCGCGTGGTCGATCTCCATATCGACGACATCGGGCATTTCAGCCTGTCGGGCAGCCGCGCTCAGCCCTTCCCCAGCGTCATTCGTTCCAACCCCGCGTCCCTGCAAGAGGCCGTTGCTTGAGCTTTCATCCCCTCGGTCACGTCGCCCCGCCGGTCCATCTGCAATTCGATGACAACCGGCTGCTGCCCTTGCTGTTCGGGGAGCATGACCAGCATCTGGCCCGGCTGGAGCGGGAGCTCGGCGTCTCCATGGTCTCGCGCGGCAACCAGCTGATCATCTCCGGCGCGGAGGACAGCGTCACTGTCGCGCGGCAGATCCTGACCGGCCTCTATCAGCGGCTGAAGCGCGGCCAGCAGCTCGACAAGCACGACATCGATGCCGCCATCCGCCTGTCGCGGCAGGATGACGCCCCGCGCGGCGACGATGGCGCGGAGCCCAACCTGTTCGGATCGGGCAACCTCGGCGGCGACGGCACCTCGATCAAGACCCAGAAGCGCCTGATCACGCCGCGCTCCGCCGCGCAGGCGAAATACATCCGCATGCTGCACGACCAGGAGCTGGTGTTCGGCATCGGCCCCGCCGGTACCGGCAAGACCTATCTGGCCGTCGCAGTTGCGGTGGCGATGCTGGCCAAGGGCACGGTCGATCGCATCATCCTGTCGCGCCCCGCGGTCGAAGCGGGCGAGCGTCTCGGCTTCCTGCCCGGAGACCTCAAGGAAAAGGTCGACCCCTATCTCCGTCCGCTCTATGACGCGCTGCACGACATGATGCCGGGCGACCAGGTGGTGAAGCGCCTGACCACCGGCGAGATCGAGGTCGCACCCCTCGCCTTCATGCGCGGTCGCACGCTCGCCAATTCGTTCGTCATCCTGGACGAGGCGCAGAACACCTCGCCGATGCAGATGAAGATGTTTCTGACCCGCCTGGGCGAGAATTCGCGCATGGCGGTCAACGGCGACCTGACCCAGATCGACCTGCCGCCGGGGCAGAAATCCGGTCTCCGGGACGCGCTCGAGGCGATCGAGAATGTCGAGGGCGTCGGCACGGTGCGTTTCTCCAGCCGCGACGTGGTGCGCCACCACCTGGTTCAGAAGATCGTCAGCGCCTACGATTCGCGCGACCGCAAGAAGACGCATCGCTCGGCGTCGCCGGTCGTGGGGTCCAGCAGCAAGGAGGTGGACGGCTGATCGCCGTCCAATGCTCCTGATGGCGGACCGACCGCGACTTTCCATTGCAATTTCCGTCGAGGACCCGAGCTGGGCCGAGCTGGCGCCGGATGCGGCGCGCCTGCTGCGCCGCGCCGCGCGCGACGCGCTGGCGAAAGCCAGGGACGACGGCTGGAAGGGCTCGCGCATCGGCCACGAGATCTCCTTCGTCCTGACTAACGACAAGCGGATGCGTGCGCTGAACCGCGCCTACCGCGGCGAGGACAAGCCGACCAACGTGTTGTCGTTCGCGGCACTTGATGGCGCGCGGCCCAAGCCCGGCATGCCATGGCTGCTGGGCGACGTGGTGCTGACGTCCGGCGTGATCGCGCGCGAGGCCAAGGCCCAGCGCAAGAGCCTGCAGCATCATCTCTCGCACCTGGCGGTGCATGGCGTGCTGCATCTCCTCGGCTACGACCACGAGCGAGATCGTGACGCCGAGGCGATGGAAGCGCTGGAGATCGCGGCGCTGGCCGCCATGGGCATCACCAATCCCTATGAGCTGCGCCGATGAGCGAACTGACTGCCGAGGAAAAACAAAGAAAAGGCCTGCGCGGGCTGTTCCGGTTCCTGAAGCGCCGCGACAGCGAAGCCGCGCTGCGCGAGGCGATCGAGGAGTTCATCGAGGAGAGCGAAACCACGGATGACCAGCCGGCGGCCGGTGAATCCTCGCTGCTGCTCAATATCCTGAAGCTGGGCGAGAAGACCGCCTATGACGTGATGACGCCGCGCGTCGACATCCGCGCCGCGCCGGAGGACATCGATTTCCGCGGCCTGATCCAGCTGGTGCGCGCGCACGGCCATTCGCGTGTGCCGATCTATCGCGCCGATCTCGACGAGATCGTCGGCATCGTCCATATCAAGGACGTGCTGCCCTACATCTTCGAGCCGGAGACCTTCCAGCTTGCCAAGATCATGCGCGCGCCGATGTTCGTGGCGCCGTCGATCCGCGTGCTCGACCTGTTGCTGCAGATGCGCTTGTCACGCGCCCACATCGCACTGGTGGTGGACGAGTTCGGCGGCATCGACGGCCTGGTCACCATCGAGGATTTGGTCGAGGAAGTGATCGGCGAAATTGAGGACGAGCACGACGTGGTGCGCGGGCCCAGCCTGGTGCAGCGGCCGGACGGCACGTGGCTGGCCGATGCGCGCACCACCATCGAGGAGCTCGAATCGCGCGTCGGGCCGATCCTGACCGACGACGAGCGCAATCATGACATCGACACGCTCGGCGGCCTGGTCATGTCGCTGACCGACCGGGTGCCCTCGCGCGGCGAGCTGGTGACGCATTCCTCCGGCATCGCGTTCGAGGTGATCGACGCCGATCCGCGGCGGATCAAGCGCCTGCGCGTGCGCAACGCCAAGCCTGTTGCACCAGACGAACGCGCGTGACGATCGGTGACGGTCGCGCAGGAGCATCATGGCCCCTGAGCTTGTCTTGAGCAGAGCCACCGCCGGCGGCCCATTGGGGTTCGCCGCGCGCTGCCAGGGCTGGTTCCTGCGGCGCGGTCGCTGGTCGCGGCGGCTGATCCTGATGGTCTTCGGCGCGATCGCCGCCCTCGCCTTTGCGCCGGTCAACGCGCTGCCGCTGTTCGCCGTTGGGCTCGTCGCTCTGATCTGGGCGGCGGAGACGGCGGAGCGTCGTCGTTCTGCGCTCGCGATGGGTTGGTGGTGGGGCTTTGGTCATTGCCTCGCCGGATTCTTCTGGATCGCGAATTCGTTCCTGATCGATCCGTGGCGGTTCGGCTGGATGGTGCCGTTCGTGATCGCGGGCCTCGCGGCCTATATGGCGGTGTATCCTGCGCTCGCCGTCGCCGCGGCCTGGCACCGCACCGCATCGCCGCTCGCGCGCGTGCTCCTGCTGGCCGCGGCGTGGACCGTCGCAGAGTGGCTGCGCGGGCACCTCTTCACCGGCTTTCCCTGGAATCTTCCCGCCTATGTGTGGAGCGCGTCGGAGCCGATGATGCAATCCGCCGCGTTGTGGGGGGCATGGGGCCTGAGCTTCGTCACGATCCTGCTGTGCGGGATCCTCTCTCTGATGGGCCGCGCCGAGCGGCGCGGCGATGCGCGCGCGGGCGCCGTCACGTTCGTTGTGATCGCGGTGCTCTACGCTTTCGGCGCCTGGCGCCTCGCGCCCGGAGATGCCGCGGATCTGGCCGCGGTCAGCCGGCCGGCCGTCACGCTCCGCCTGGTCCAGGGCAACATCGACCAGTGGTCGAAGCTGACTGGCGCGCATCGCGACCGCGACATCATGCAGCATGTGCGGCTTAGCACCACGACGCCGGGGCTCGAGCAGGTGCAGGCGGTGATCTGGCCCGAGACCGCGGCCACCATGTTCCTCGACCGCAGGGACGACTGGCGCACACTGGTCGCGACCGCAGCGCCGCCGAACGGCCTGCTCATCACCGGCACGCTGCGCGGCGATCCGCCGCAGGGCGAACCGGAGCTCTATTGGAATTCGCTCGCCGCGATCGATCCGCAGGCGCGCATCGTGGCGACCGCCGACAAGTTCCATTTGGTCCCGCTCGGCGAGTATGTGCCGATGCGCGATATCCTCGGTCCCTTCATCACCAAGCTGACGGCCGGGGCCGGCGACTTTTCGGCAGGCCCAGGCCCCGTGACAGTGAGTGCGCCTGGCTTGCCGCCGTTCAGTCCCCTCATCTGTTACGAGGTCATTTTTCCAGGGGCGGTCATCGATCCGGCCAATCGGCCCGATTGGCTGCTGAACGTGACCAATGATGGATGGTTCGGGCGATCACCGGGACCATATCAGCATTTCGCCAGCGCGCGCTTCCGCGCCGTCGAAGAAGGCCTGCCGATGGCGCGCGCCGCCAACACCGGAATCTCCGCCATGGTCGATCCGTTCGGCCGCGTGGTCGCGTCGCTTCCCCTGGGAACTGAAGGGGCGCTTGATGTGTTGCTACCCGCACCGCTAGCTCCCACCTGGTTCTCGCGTACCGGCTTGTTGTTGCCGGCCGTGTTGGTTCTAGTGGCGCTGGCGACAGGGGTTGGATTGATCATGCGCGGAACTCGGCGCCGGGTTTAGTCCCCTCGACCGTTCAGATCATCTGTGGCCCACTGCGCCACCCGGGCGCGACCATCCGATTGAGCTGTCCTCCTATACTTGTGGTAGGGTTGTTAAGTCGGGAAAAAGCGAGAATATAGAAATGACCCAATCCCTTAGAACAGAGTCGAAAGAGTCCAGGAAAATGGCGCGACCACGCAAGTCATCCGGCCGCATGGCCAGCAAGGGCTTCCCCAATCCGATCGACGTTCACGTCGGCAGCCGCATCCGGTTGCGCCGTACCTTGCTGGGCATGAGTCAGGAGCGGCTGGCCGAAGCGATCGGCCTCACTTTCCAGCAGGTGCAGAAATACGAGCGCGGCGCGAATCGCGTCGGCTCCAGCCGCCTGTTCGACCTGGCGCGCGTACTGGATGTCAACATTGCGTACTTCTTCGAGGATATGGCGCCCGGTGTGCAGGACAAAACGCCGTCCAAGCTGATGGGCCTGGCACATCCGCCCGCGCCCGACTACGAACCCGACCCGATGGCCAAGCGCGAGACGCTGGAGCTGGTGCGCGCCTACTACAAGATCGGCGATCCCGCCGTCCGGAAGCGCATCTTCGAGCTCACCAAATCGATCGCGAAGTCGTATCGCGGCGAAGAGGAATAATTAACACTGCGAGCGAGTAATTCTTGTTGAACCGGCGCTTGACCGCCCGGTCCCGCTCAACCAATATCCCGCGACCCGACGCGCCGGCCTCGCCTTACGGGCAAGTTCCGGCGCGTTGCATTTCACCGACATGCCACATGAGCGTTTAAGGAACGAGCCTTGTCCAAGAAATCGTACCTGTTTACCAGCGAGAGTGTTTCCGAAGGTCATCCGGACAAGGTCTGCGACCGCATCTCCGATTCCGTCGTCGATGCGTTCCTGGCGGCCGATCCCGAATCGCGCGTTGCCGTCGAGACGCTGTGCACCACCAACCGGGTCGTGCTGGCGGGCGAGGTGCGCGGGCCGAAGAGCGTGACTCACGAGGTGCTGGTGGAGGGCGCGCGGCAGGCGATCAAGGACATCGGCTATGAGCAGGACGGCTTCCACTGGAAAAACGCGCTCGTCGATTGCTACATCCACTCGCAGTCCGCCGACATCGCGGTGGGCGTCGATGCCGCGGGCAACAAGGACGAGGGCGCCGGCGACCAGGGCATCATGTTCGGCCACGCGGTGAACGAGACCGAGCATCTGATGCCGGCGCCGATCTATTACGCTCATCGCATCCTGAAGCTGCTGTCCGAAGCGCGCCGCTCGGGCAAGGAGAAGGGCCTCGGCCCCGACGCCAAGAGCCAGGTGACGCTGCTGTATGAGAACGGCAAGCCGGTAAAGGCGACCTCCGTCGTCGTCTCCACGCAGCATGCCGAGGGCCTCGACCAGAACGCCGTGCGCGAGATCGTGCGGCCCTACGTGCTCAAGGTTCTGCCGCAGGGCTGGATGTGCCCCGAAAACGAATTCTACGTGAACCCGACCGGCCGTTTCGTGATCGGCGGTCCGGACGGCGATGCCGGCCTTACCGGCCGCAAGATCATCGTCGACACCTACGGCGGCGCGGCCCCGCATGGCGGCGGCGCCTTCTCCGGCAAGGACCCTACCAAGGTCGACCGCTCGGCCGCCTATGCAGCGCGCTATCTGGCGAAGAACGTCGTGGGCGCGAAGCTCGCCGACAAATGCACCATCCAGCTGTCCTACGCGATCGGCGTCTCCAAGCCGCTGTCGGTCTATGTGAACACCTACGGCACCGGCAAGGTCGACGAGGAAAAGCTGATCAGGACCTTGACCGAGCTGATGGACCTCAGCCCGCGCGGCATCCGCAAGCATCTGAAGCTCAACCGCCCGATCTATGCGCGCACTGCGGCCTATGGCCATTTCGGCCGCGAGCCGGAGGCCGATGGCGGCTTCTCGTGGGAGAAGCTGGACCTGGTCGCGGGACTGCAGGCGGCCTTCAACTAACAGCGACGTCTTCTGCGCGCTGATGGAACCGGATCGCACCACGATGCCGGACGACCGGGACTTCGAGGACCGGCGCTTCTACGGCCGCCGCAAAGGGCGGCCGTTGCGCAAGGGCCAGCAGCAGCTGGTCGACACGCTGCTGCCGCGCCTGGCGATTGCGCTGCCGGATGCCGGCAAGCTTGATCCGCGGGCGCTGTTTCCCCATAAGCCGGTGCAGGTCTGGCTCGAAATCGGGTTCGGCGGCGGCGAGCACCTGGCCGAACAGGCGCGCGCCAACCGCGACGTCGGCCTGATCGGCTGCGAGGTGTTCCTGAACGGCATCGCCACGCTGCTGGCCCAAATCTCGGCGAGTGGGCTCGACAATGTGCGGATCTATCCCGAGGACGCGCGCGACCTGCTGGATGCGCTGCCGGAAGCGTCGCTCGACCGCGTGTTCCTGCTGTTTCCCGATCCCTGGCCCAAGCGGCGCCATGCCGACCGGCGCTTCATCCAGCCCGCCAATCTGGACCTGGTTGCCCGCCTGATGAAGCCGGGCGCCGAGTTCCGGGTGGCCAGCGACGATCCGACCTATATCGGCTGGGCGCTGGCCCATCTGGCGCGCCACCCGGCCTTCGCCTGGACCGCCCGGGGGCCGGCGGACTGGCGGGGCCGGACCCCGGACTGGCCCGGAACCCGTTATGAATCCAAGGCCTTGCGCGAAGGCCGGCAGCCGGTCTTCCTGCGATTTACCCGGCGTTAGCCCCGGCCGGCCTTGAATTGTCCCGGATGGGACCCGAGAATCTAGAGATCATGAGCGACTCGGAAACGCGGCTGACCGCGGTTCTCGGCCCGACCAATACCGGCAAGACCCATTTGGCCATGGAGCGGTTGATCGGTCACCGCTCCGGCATGATCGGATTCCCGCTGCGGCTGCTGGCGCGCGAAAACTACGACCGGCTCGTGAAAGTGAAGGGCCCGGCGCAGGTCGCGCTGGTGACCGGCGAGGAAAAGATCATTCCGCCCGGTGCGCGCTATTTCGTATGCACCGTCGAATCCATGCCGGTCGATCGCCCCGTGGCGTTCGTCGCGATCGACGAGATCCAGCTCGCCGCCGACTCCGAGCGCGGCCACATCTTCACCGACCGTCTGCTGCATGCGCGCGGCCTGGAAGAGACCATGGTGATGGGTTCCGACTCCATCAGCCGCTGGATCCGCGCGCTGGTGCCGAAGACCGAGTTCATCCAGCGCCCGCGCTTTTCCACGCTCACGTACGCGGGACCGAAGAAGATCACGCGTCTGCCCGCGCGCAGCGCGGTGGTCGCATTCTCCGCCGCCGAGGTCTACGCGATCGCCGATCTGATCCGCCGCCAGCGCGGCGGCACCGCGATCGTGATGGGCGCGCTCAGCCCACGCACGCGCAATGCACAGGTCGAGATGTACCAGGCCGGCGAGGTCGACTACCTGGTGGCGACCGATGCGATCGGCATGGGCCTCAACATGGACGTGGGCCACGTCTGCTTCGCCGCTTTGCGCAAGTTCGATGGCCGCGTCGCCCGGCCGCTGACCAAGGCGGAGATCAGCCAGATCGCCGGCCGCGCCGGACGGCACATGAGCGACGGCACCTTCGGCACCACCGCCGAGGTCGGGCCGATGGATCCCGAGATCGTCGATGCGGTGGAGAATCACCGCGTCGATCCGCTGACCCACCTGATGTGGCGGCGCGCCGACCTCGACTTCCGCTCCATCGACCATCTGCTGCGCAGCCTGGAGACGCGCCCGCCGCACCCGGGCCTGATCCGGCAGCAGGAGGCAGAGGATCATCAGTCGCTGCAGCAGATGGCGCGCGATCCGGAGATCGCCGATCTGGCGCATGGCCGCGATCGCGTGACGATGCTGTGGGAGGTCTGCCAGGTGCCGGACTTCCGCAAGCTGATGACCGATGCGCATGTGCGCCTGCTGGCGCAGCTCTACCGGTTCCTGATCAAGGGCCGCCTGCCGAACGACTGGGTCGCCGACCAGATCGCGCGCCTCGATCGCATCGACGGCGACATCGACCAGCTGACCCAGCGCATTGCCCATGTGCGCACCTGGTCCTTCATCGCCAACCGCGCGGACTGGGTCGCCGACCCCGGCCACTGGCAGGCGCGGACGCAGGAGATCGAGGATCGCCTGTCGGAAGCGCTCCACGCCGCCCTCACCCAGCGTTTCGTCGACCGCCGGCGCGCAGCCTTGCACCGGCGCCTCAAGTCCGGAAGCGAAGTCGTCGCTGCGGTGAACGCCGCAGACGAAGTGATCGTCGAGGGCCACGTCGTCGGCACCCTCAACGGACTGCGTTTCGCGCCGGTGTCCGATGTCGATGCCGAGGAGGCGAAGCCGTTGTTCGCCGCCGCGCGCCGCGCGCTCGGCCCGGCGCTCGCCGACCGCGCCGCGCAGCTGACCGAAGACGATGACGGGCAGTTCAAGCTGACCGAGACCGGCGACATCCTGTGGCGCCGCGCCATTGCCGCGAGCCTTCGCCCCGGCGACGGTCCGCTGCATCCGCGGCTGGAGCTGAAGGTCGACGATCTGCTCGACGGCGGGTTCCGCCGCATGATCGACCAGCGCCTGCGCGC
>DATFDU010000002.1:0-6638 GCA_035251915.1 Dongiaceae bacterium
ACCACCCAGTCGGCGAAATGCTGGCCGATCTGGTTGCTGGCCGCCGCGGCCATCGACGGCGAGGAGGATTCGGAGATCGCGCTGGCTTCCGCTTCGGTCAATTGGCCGGCCGCCACCATGTTGCGGATCACCAGCTCGGCGCGCGACCTGGCGAGGTCCCGGTCGTTGAACGGATTGAAGCGCGATGGCGCCTTGAGCAGGCCGGCCAGCATGGCGGCCTGATAGATCGTGACATCGCGCGCCGAGCGGCCGAAATACTTCTTCGCCGCAGCATCGACACCATAGGTGCCGGCGCCGAAATAGACCCGGTTGAGATAGAGCTCGAGGATCTGGTCCTTGGTGAAGGTGCGCTCCAGCCACAAGGCCAGCAGCATCTCCTGGCCCTTGCGATGCAGGCTGCGCTCCGGCGTCAGGAACAGGTTCTTGGCGACCTGCTGGGTGATGGTGCTGCCGCCCTGCACCATGTCGCCTTCCCTGGCGTTGACGTAGAGCGCGCGGGCGACGCCGCGCCAATCGACGCCCCAATGGCGGTAGAAGCGCCGGTCCTCGGTCGCCAGCACGGCGGCCGGCAGATAGGGCGGCAGATCGGCCAGTCGCACCGAATCGCCATAGAGGTCGCCATAGCTCGCGAGCAGCGAGCCGTCGGCGGCCAGCAGCGCGACGCTCGGCTGGCGCTTCAGCTCGTTGAGCCGTTCCGGCCCCGGCAGGTCGTAGGCGCACCAGGCCAGGAACAGCAGTGCGATGAAGCCGGTCCAGATCGCCCCGACCATGCTCCAGCGCGCCAGGAACCAGGCGACGGCGCGCCGCCGGGAACGGCCCCGGCGCGGCTCGGCATTGTTCGATTCGGATTTACCCATGGGCCGTATTTAGCAGATCGAAAGGACCGTCCATAGCAATCAGACGGTGACCGGCATAGACGCCGGAAGTGGCCGATTTATGTCCGAAGATGGCTAAGAACGAGGGCCCAGGCACCGAAGGGCGGTCGGATCACGCGAGCTTGATCGCGGGAATCGAGGTTAACGGCCGGTCTTGTCGGCCCAGATATTCGCGCGGAGCGAACTAGGGCCCCCGGGGTTGCCCGCGGCACGCTCCTCTTCGATCTCGATCAGGGCCTCGGTCACGATCTGCTCCAGAGACCAGTCGGCATCGAAGCTCTGCAGCCGCTTGCGCAGGATCGGGGTGGCGAGCTCCAGCCAGCCCGGGGGCGCCTTGCCGTCGCGGGTCGCCGGGAAATTGCGGGCGGCGTAAGCGAGATCGACGAACAGCGGACGATAGACCGGGTCGAGCGCGCAATGCTCGAACAGCTCCGCCTGGCCGCGGCCGCCTTCGTCGGCCATCAGCTTGCGCACGTTGCTGATCGGCACGTTGGCCTTGATCGACAGGGCTTGCAGCAGGAAGCCGAACTGGCCGATGGCGATGGCGCGCATCACCAGCGTGGGGCCGAGCAGGCGATTGTCCTCGAGCCGCTGCGCGAACGCGCGCAGCTCTTCCGCCGGCTCGCCGGCGATGCTCTGCAGGAGGAAGTGCTCGCGCGAATGATGCAGGATCATCGCAACGCGATGCGCCGGCACCGCGTAGCGGCCGATCAGTCGCTCCAGGGTGCGGCCGGTCACCAGCGTCGCCATCCGTTCGACGATCGCCAGGGGCAGGGCCGGGCGATTGCTGACCGCCTCGGCAATCCGCGCATGATCGCCGAATCGGTCGAGGATGTGATGGAAGCCGCCGGCCGAGATGCGCGCGTTGTTGTTGGCTGCCACGCGCACAACCACGACTTCGTCATCGGTGCGGATCAGGGCATCGGTGACCGCGACGTTGAGCGTGGGCCGCATCGCGACCGCGCGCGAATGATCGACCGAGCAGCGCTCGATCACCTGCACCAGGTCCTCGTCGGTCAAGACGACCGAGTGAACCAGGATTGGAGTCGCAACGTCGAGCACATCCTCCGCCAGCTGGCGCGCCAAGGTGCGATCCAAGTGCGGAGTAGACTTAAGGGTCTCCGAAAGTCGGCGGCGCATCTCGAGCTCCGCCTCCGGCAGTACCGTCTGCACGATGGCGAGTGCGATCTGGCGCTCGGCTGGAGTCAGCGGCTCGAAGCTGTAGAGTTCTGCGACGCGCAACATCGCATCCTGGCGGTTGCCCGGATTGGGATCCGCCGCCAAGAGCTCCACATCGCGCTGCGATAGCCGAGCCAAAATTGCTTCCGTCCTTAGCGATTCGACGTTCTCTCAGTTACGATATGCGCCAAATCTTGCAATTACAATAATAAGATAGGTTTAGCGTAGCAGAAGGAAGTAAACGATCTCTTAACCATCGATTCGGCGTAAAGTTGGCTCGAATTCAAGCCGAATTGCTGCATCGCAACATGAGACGGTCGACACTGCCGGCGAGGGCCTTCCAAACCTTTGCCGCGCCAACTCTTTTGCGCTGCGCCCAAGTTTGTTGCGCGCCCGCCCACGGTTCTTGCCTTGGGCGCAATCTTATCTATGATGCCGGCCGCTTCGCGGGCAGGGCGCTTTCCCCTGCCTTCGAACGCCTGCCGGTCGGCACGACCTGCCGTCGAGACCCGTAGGCCCCTGTGGCGGAATTGGTAGACGCGCCTGACTCAAAATCAGGTGGATTCACATCCGTGCTGGTTCGAGTCCGGCCAGGGGCACCAAATTGTTGGCGATACTCAGCAATCCACGCGAGCTTGTCCTAAGCCAATTCGGAAATCCATTGCCGAGTAGGACGTATTTCATTCTATTATGCTTGGTATCCGAGTTTGGCTTTGGTCGAGCCCATGACAACACCCGCAGAGATTCTGATCGCTGACGACCACGCCCTGTTCCGTAAGGGCTTTGGCCTCCTGCTGCGGGACGCGCTTCCTGGGGTGGGCATCAAGGAGGTTGCCGGCTTCGATGCCGCGCTCGATCTGCTCGCATCCAGCCCGCAGATGACCGGTGCATTCTTCGATCTCATGATGCCGGGCATGGCCGGGCCGGACAGCATCCGCGCCGTGCGCGAGGCCTATCCCGCGCTGCATTTCGCGGCCGTGACCGGGCTCGAGGATCGCGCGCTGGCGCTCCAGGTGATCGATGCCGGCGCCAACGGGTATATCCTCAAGTCTTCCCCGGAGGACGAGATCCTGCGCGGCGTGAACCGCGTGATGGCGGGCGAGACCTATCTGCCCAGCGTGCTGCCGCAGACACCGGATGCCAAATCGACCTGGACCCCGCCGGAAGTGTCGCTGAAGGCCGAGAAGGTCGCCGACCTGCCGCTCACGCATCGCCAGCGCGACGTCATCAGCCAACTCGCCAACGGCCTCTCCAACAAGGAGATCGCGCGCCAGCTCGGCCTGGCGGAGGGCACGGTCAAGGTGCATCTCGCCGCGATCTTCCGCGTCCTCGCCGCGCGCAATCGCACCGACGCCGTGCTGAAGGCCGCGAAGCTGGTGTCGCCCGGCCACTGATGAGCGCGATCGCGTTCGACCAGGCGATCCCCGTCCTGCGCATGTTCTCGGTCGACAAGGCCAAGGAGTTCTATCTCGATTTCCTCGGCTTCTCGCTCGACTGGGAGCATCGCTTCGCCGACGACCTGCCGCTCTACATGCAGGTCTCGCGCGGCGGGCTCTACCTGCATCTCACCGAGCATCACGGCGACGCCTGCCCGGGCGCGACCGTGTTCGTGCGCATGCGCGGCATCGCGGCGCTGCACCAGGAGCTGGCGGCCAAGGCCTATCGGTACCTGCGGCCCGGGGTGGAGCGGGCGCCGTGGGGTGCCCGGGTGATGGAAGTCACCGATCCGTTCGGCAATCGCATCCGCTTCAACGAAGACGACCAGGCGCCCTAGGCGCTCGGCACCTCGATCCAGAACAACGAGCCCTTGCCGGGATCTGAATGCACGCCGATCTCGAGGCCGGCGAGCGCGGCGAGGCGTCGCGCGATGGCGAGGCCAAGGCCGAGACCGCCGGCCTCGCGCCCTGGATCGAGCTGGCTGTACGGCTCGAACACGAATTCCAGCTGATCGGCCGGAATGCCGACGCCGGTGTCGGCGACCACCAGGCGCAGCGCAGATCCGTGCCGCCGCGCGCCGAGCAAGACCTTGCCCGCGGCGGTGAACTTCATCGCGTTGTCGAGCAGCTGCTTGAGGGCGCGCCGCACCAGCACCGGATCGCAGGCGATGATGGCGCGCGACGCCACCCAGCGAAAGGCGATGCCTCGGCGTGCCGCTTCGGCCGAGAACTCCTGCGCCAGCGCGGCCAGGATGTCGCCGGCCGGAATGATAGTGGGCGCGCTGGCGACCTGGCCGCCCTCGATGCGGGTCCATTCGACGATGTTCTCGAATGTCCCCTGGGTCGACCGCACGATGCGCGACAGGTCGTCGACCAGCTCGCGAGCATCGGGGTCCTTGACCCGGCGCTCCAGCGCGCCGGTCATCAGGCTCAGCGCATGCAGCGGCTGGCGCAGGTCGTGGGTGACCTTGGACAGGAACCTGGCGTTGCCTGCATCGGGCGGCGGCGCGTCGCTTTTCGCTGCCGCCGCCGGCTGCGCGTCCAGGTCGCGGATGATGCCGGCGAAGATCCGACGGCCGTCGAGCCAAGCCTCGCTGACCGCGACCTCCGCCGCAAAAGTGCTGCCATCCTTGCGCTGGGCGACGACGCGGCGCGGCGTGCCGATCATGCGCTTGACGCCGGTCTCGTGATAGCGGCGCAGATAGGCATCGTGCTTGCCGCGGTCCGGTTCGGGCATCAGCAGCTTCAGGTTCCGGCCCATCATCTCCGAGGCGCTGTAGCCGAAGACCGCCTCGGCTGCGCGACTGAAGCTGGTGATGATGCCGTCTTCGTCGATGGTGACGATGGGATCGGCGATCGCGTCGATGATCGCGGCCAGGCGCGCGCGATGTTCCTCCCGGCTGGCTTCCAGCCGGCGGCGGTCCGTGACGTCTTCCATCACCGCGATGATGCCGGTGATGCTGCCATCGGCGTCGCGCTGCGGCACGGCGTTGATGAGCAGTTCGCGCTGCTCGCCGGCGCGGTTGCGGCGCTCCACCGGCTGATTCTGGATCTCATTGCCAGCCAGCACCCGCTGCCGCAGCGATGCGGCCTGTGTCACGCTGTGCTGCGCGAGGTAGGGCGGATCGTTGCCCTTCACCTCGTCGCGCCGCCAGCCGAAGATGCGCTCGGCACCGCGGCTCCACAGTCCGACCTTGCCGGCCGGGGTCAGGGTCACGATCGCGGCCGGCACGGCATCCATCACCGCGCGCAGGGCCTGCAGCGCGGTCAAACGCGCGGCGTTGACGGCGCGCTGCTCCTGGGTCAGCAGGCTGGTGAACAACGCGGGCAGGATGATGGCGAGCAGATAGGCCTGCTGTTCCTGCATCAGCGTCACGCCGCTGCGCATCACGTCGCCGTCATAGACCGGCCACCAGCCCAGCGCCAAGCCGGCCATCGGCACCAGCGCAAGCATGACGCACAGCAGTGAGGTGGTCCTGAAATCCAGCCGCAGTGCCGACCACCAGATGACCGGCAGGCCAAGCAGCAGCACGAGCTCAACGATCAGCTGGCGCGAGAGCGCTGCCAGCAGCGCAACCAGCGCCAGCACGAGCAGAGCTTCCCACCGGCGGCTCAGCAGCAGCTTGAGATCGGGAGGCGCCGAATGCACCCGTGCCAACAGGAAGGGCAGCAGGATGGCGGTGCCGACGGCGCTCGCGATCCACCAGGAAACGAATATCTCTGCGATCAGGAACGATCCATCGTTGGTCAGCGCCACGCCCGTCATGACGAGGGCGCCGGCGATCGGGCTGAGCAGAGCGCTCCACAGCAGCAGATTGGCGAGCGCACCGGCGGACTCGAGGCGCGCTGCCTCCGGCGCGAACCGGCCCAGCAGCAACCGGGCAAGCGCGACATGCAGAATGCTCCCGACTGCCAGCAGCGCGGCCGGCGCGACGAACGCTGCTGTCAACAGGAAGTAGCCTGCGACTATGCCGGCGGCGCCGGCGACCAGATGCGCCGCCAGGGCGTTACCCGATCGACCCAGCACCAGAAAGATCAACAGCGCATCGGCCAGCCACAGCGGCGCGCCGCCGACCTTTGCCGCCACGCCCAGGCTGATCCAGGTCAGCAAGAAGCAGCCAACTCCCCCCAGCAGGATGCGACCCCATTCCGGCACCGGCTCAACTCCGTCTGCGGGCATTCCCCGCTGTCACCATAGCGCAAGCCGCTGAAACACAAGCCTCCAGATCGGCGCTAGTTCGATCAGGCTAGGGACCGGTAGCACTGGCGGTCTAGACCATCGCGGCGAATTGTCGCTGCGCCGCCCCAGCCTTACCTTTGAATGCCATGACGTGACCAATGGTGGAGAGCAAGCGTGTTCGCCGAAGTGATCACCGGCAGGTTCGGAGAGCAGGCGGCGGCTCCGGCGGCCTATAGCCTGCCGACTTCGGCGGAGGTCGGCCTGCCGATCCTGGACCAGGCCCATGGCGCCCTGCTGGCCCGCCTCAACGCCGCGCACCGCGCGCTGATGGCGCGCGACACGGCCAAGGCGCGGTTCCAGCTGGAGAGCCTGCGCGCGGACATGGCGACCCATTTCGATATCGAGGAGCAGATCATGCAGGCGCTGGGCTTCCCGGCGCTGCGCCAGCACGTGCGCAGCCACGCCGCC
>DATFDU010000003.1:0-5161 GCA_035251915.1 Dongiaceae bacterium
CTTCGCCATCCGCGAGCGCGGCAGCACCCGGGCGACCGCTCGGCCCCAGGCCCGCCGCGCGCTATCGGAGTAAGCCCGCCCGAGCAGCGTCCCGCGGCCCCCCGGAAAAGCCTCAAATAACCCCGAAATACCGGCCTTTCAAACCACCCAGCCAGGGTGTGCGGGTAGACGCTATTTTAACTATTGTCGAGCAATCCTAGCCGGACCGCACCGTAGAGCCAGACGGGACCTTCCGGCCACATGCTTCGCATCTTCGCTGCCCTCATGTTCGTCGTCTTCGCGACCGCTGCCCAAGCCGGGCAGCAGCCGCGGACCATGATGGATTGCTTTATCGAGGCGGGGAAGATGTACAAGGTCCCGCCGATGCTGCTGCAGTCGATCGCCTGGGTGGAAAGCCGGTATGACGGGAACGCCGAGAACTACAACACCAACGGCTCGGTCGACATGGGCGTGATGCAGATCAATTCGCTCTGGCTCGAGCCGCTGTCCGAATACGGCGTCGAGACCAAGCATCTCTACAACGCCTGCTACAACATCAGCGTCGCCGCCTGGATCCTGCGCAAGCAGATCAACGAGGTCGGCTACAACTGGCAGGCGGTCGCGCACTACCATTCGCGCACGCCCGAGCGCGGCGAGAACTACGCGCGCAAGGTCGCCCGGGTCTATTTCGCGCTGAAGCGCCAGCAGACCGAGCGGCAGGAAGCCGCCCTCGCCCGGCAGCTCGCCAGGCGCTAGCCTGGATTCGCAGCGTCGCGCCGATTTGTGGCGCGATCCCTGGAACGAAAACTCGCACCCGCTGTTCCTTCTTCGCTGGCGTTTCCGCAATTTCGCGGAGGCGTTTGGGGTGGCCACGCGGCCACTGCAAGGCTTCGCTTCAGGTCGAGGGGTTCACATCAATGGCGAGCGCTACAAGCGCCCTCCGCTCGCATGGGCGTGCGACGGCCTTCCCGGTCGCCGGGGCCGGCGCCGCGAGCAGGATTCTCTACGTCACGCCGGAAATCGCCGACTTTGTGAAGGCCGGCGGCCTTGGCGATGTCTCCGCGGCGTTGCCGCGCGCGCTGCGCGCCGCGTCCTGCGATGTCCGGATCCTCATCCCAGGCTACAGGCAAGTGCTGCGGCGGTGCGAGCATTTGGAAGTAGCGGGGCGCCTGGATGCCCTCGCCGGCATCCCGCGTTGCGAGATCGGCCAGGCCCGCCTGGCGGACGGTTTGACGGCCTACATCGTCCTGGCACCGAGCCTGTACGATCGCGACGGCACGCCGTACGGCGACGCTTCGGGTAACGACTGGGGCGACAACGACATCCGGTTTGCCCGGCTCGCCCTTGCCGCAGCCGATATCGCCGGCGGACGAGCAGGTTTAAGTTGGCGGCCCAACCTGCTGCATTTGAATGATTGGCCCACGGCGCTCGCCGCCGGTTATGCGGCTTGGCACAACGTTCCGGTGCCCAGCCTGCTGACGATCCACAATCTTGCCTATCAGGGCCTGTTCGGCCCGGACTCGCTGGCGCGCCTCGGCATCCCCCCTGACGCTTTCCACATCAATGGCGTCGAGTTTCACGGCAAGGTGTCGTTCCTGAAAGCCGGCATCGCCTTCGCGTCCGAGATCAGCACCGTCAGCGCCACCTATGCCCGGGAGATCACCACGGCGGAGTTCGGCTGCGGGCTGGATGGATTGTTGCGCGTACGAGCCGACGAAGGACGGTTGACCGGCATCATCAACGGCATCGATCCGTCCTGGGACCCCAGCCGCGGCGACGGTATCACCAGCCCGTTCGATTCCGACGATCTGCGAGGCAAGGACCGGAACGCCGAGCAGGTGCGCTCGGACTTCGGACTGGCCGTCTCGCGCGGGCCGCTGTTCGCGGTGGTCTCGCGCCTGGTGCACCAGAAGGGCCTGGACCTGATGATCGGCGCCGCGGAATCGGTGGTGCGCGGCGGCGGGCAGATTGCGATCATGGGCCAGGGCGAGCCGGCGGTGGAGCGCGAGCTCGGGGCGCTGGCCAGACGCCATCCAGGCGGGATTTCCCTCAAGGTCGGATTCGATGCGGCGGAGGCGCGCTGCATGTTCGCCGGCAGCGACTTCCTGATGATGCCGTCGCGGTTCGAGCCGTGCGGCCTCAGCCAGATGTACGCGCAGCGGTTCGGATCGCTGCCGATCGCGCGCCGGACCGGCGGGCTGGCGGATTCCATCGAGGACGGCCACACCGGCTTTCTGTTCCGCGCGGTCTCGGTGGAGTCGTGCCTGGAAGCGGTGACGCGGGCGTTCAACGTCTTCGGCAACCGTGATATCTTCATGGCCATGCGCAGATCAGCCATGGCGCGTAATTTCAGCTGGGCCAAACCGGCGCTTTCCTACCAGCAGCTCTATGGCCGCGCCATCGACGGGTTCCCGCGACAGCGTGTTGCTTAATGGCCGCTCCGGCGGGAACCCACGGCGTTAACATTTGTTGATAGCTGGGAGGCAAAAGTCCGCGGCGGCCGCTGTGTGTCTTTCCGCTCATTGCTTATCGGCAGATCGCTTTTGTTCGGTGCGCGGGCAGAGCTTCTGAACGCGTCCACCAGCCTGGGGTGGAGACTTTCGTGACGCCATCGAGAGCACGTCCTGCCAAGACCATCCTCGAGGAAGCGCCGGCAGTGGGCGCGGAGGCGGCAAGTGCCGCCGCCGGACCGCGCATCTACAATCTCTTCCCGCCCCTGGCCGGCAGCGTCTCCGACTGGACGCAGCATCTCCGGCGCATCGCCGGCATGAACTTCAATTGGATCTTCGTTAATCCTTTTCATGCGACCGGCAGCTCCGGCAGCATCTACGCTATCAAGGACCCCTATAGCCTGAGCGACCTGACGCTCGGCAACCTGCCGCGCCAGGACGAGCAGACCGCCTTGCGGCAGTTCACCACCGAAGGCAAACGGCTCGGCCTGCGGGTGATGATGGACCTCGTCATCAACCACACCGCCCAGGACGCCGTCCTGGCCGCCGACCATCCGGAATGGTACCGGCGCAATCCGGACGGCACGCTCTACGCCCCGCGCGCCATCGATCCCGACGATCCGACCAAGGTGACGATCTGGGAGGACCTGGCCGAGCTCGACTACGAGACGCCATCCGCACGCGCGGTCCTGATCGATTATTGGACGCACTACGTGCGCCACTATGCCGGCCTCGGGTTCGACGGATTCCGGTGCGACGCGGCCTATCAGGTGCCCGCCGGTGTCTGGCGCTCCATCATCTCGGCAGCGCGGCAGACCCATCCCGATCTGTGCTTTTTCGCCGAGACGCTCGGCTGCACGACGGACCAGGTGGTGGCGCTGGCGAATGCCGGCTTCGACTACATCTTCAACAGCGCCAAATGGTGGGACTTCCGCGCGCCCTGGCTGCTGGACCAGTACGAGAAGTTCCGGCTGATCGCCCCCTCGATCGCCTTCCCGGAGAGCCATGATACAGAACGGCTGGCGGCCGAGGTGCCGAGCCAGGCCCAGCTGACCGCCAGCCTGAAGTTCCACCTGCTGTTTGCCGCATGCTTCTCCTCCGGCTTGATGGTGCCGATGGGCTACGAGTACGGGTTCAGGCGCCGCCTCGATGTCGTGCACACCCGCCCGGAGCATTGGGAGGAGACCGGCATCGACCTCACCGAGTTCGTGGCGGCCGTTCATGCGATGAGATCCGCCGTCCCTGCGCTCAACCGCGAAGGCCGGCAGCGGCGCATCACCGCGCCCGACAGCCCGATCGTCGGGCTGCTGAGGCTGAATGGCGGCCATCCGATCGAAGCCGACAGCTGCGCCATCACCCTGCTCAATCCCGACCGGCAGCGGACACACCAGATCCAGGTCGCGCCCTTACTGGCCGAGACCGGCGGCGTGTTCGATCACTTCGCCGATGTGACGCCGCTGGCGGCGCCTCTCGCCTTCCATCCGGGGGAGGCGATCACGCTGGACCCGCTCGCGGCCCGGGTGTTCCGGGGCGAGCGTGTCCATCGTCCGATCCAGGTCGCGACCGAAGCGCCGATCCGCGCCACCGGGCCTCGCACCGAGCTGGATGAGCTGGCGGCCAATCGCATTGCGATCGAGCGGGTCCATCCCGAGCTGGACGGCGGCCGCTTCCCGGCCAAGCGGATCGTCGGCGACGTGCTGGAAGTCTGGGCCGACATCTTCGGCGACGGCCACGACAAGCTGCAGGCGCGGATCAAGTATCGCAGGGAGGCGGACGCCGACTGGTCGGAAGCGCCGATGGAATTCTTCGACAACGACCGCTGGATCGGGCGCATTCCCCTCACCCACAACACCGACTACCTCTATACCGTCGAAGCCTGGCGCGACCTGTTCGGCAGCTGGCGCGCCGAAGTCACCAAGAAGCGCGCCGCCGGGCAGGACTTGCACCTGGAGCTGGAGGAAGGCCGCATCCTGGTGCAAAAGGCGGCCGCACGGGCGCAGGGGCGCTATCGCGAGACCCTGGAAGCGCTGTTGCACCATGCCGAGACCCTGCGCGAGCGGCCCGACGAGCTCGCCGACCTGCTGCTGGCGGACGAAGTGCATATGGCGGTGGTGCGCTGCGCCGACCGCACCAATGTCTCACGCTATCCGCGCGAGCTGCGGGTCATCGTCGACCGGCAGGCAGCCCTCTATGCCGCCTGGTATGAGCTGATGCCGCGCTCGCAGAGTGGCACGGCCGAGCGCCACGGCACCTTCGACGATGTGATCGCCCGCCTGCCCTATGTGCGGGAAATGGGCTTCGATGTGCTCTATCTGCTGCCGATCCATCCGATCGGCCGCACCAATCGCAAGGGCCGCAACAACAGCCTCACCGCCGGGCCCAACGATCCGGGCAGCCCCTACGCCATCGGCGGAAAGGAAGGCGGCCATACCGCAATTCACCCGGAGCTTGGCACGCTGGAGGACTTCAAGCGGCTGGTGCAGGCCGCGCACGCGCATGGTCTGGAGATCGCGCTCGACTTCGCGATCCAATGCTCGCCCGATCATCCCTGGATCAAGGAGCATCCCGAGTGGTTCGACTGGCGGCCGGACGGCACCATCAAGTTCGCGGAGAATCCGCCGAAGAAATACGAGGACATCGTCAACCTGCACTTCTATCGCGAAGCCTATCCGGCGGTCTGGCACGCGCTGCGCGACGTCGTGCTGTTCTGGATCGAGCAGGGCGTGAAGATC
>DATFDU010000004.1:0-2249 GCA_035251915.1 Dongiaceae bacterium
GGAGATCGTCATCATGGGCGGCGGGCACGAGATCGGCAACGTGACGCCTTCCGCCGAGTTCAATATCTGGGCCGATCCGGAAGCGGCCGCGGTGGTGTTCGCTGCCAGGTTCCGCAAGATGACGCTGGTGCCGCTCGATGCCACGCACCGCGCGCTGGTATCGTACGGTGATTGCGAGAAGCTGCGCGCGCTCGGCACGCCGGCCGGCGGCGCGGCGGCGGAGTTCATCGGCCACCGCATCCACGTGCATGACGAGATCCAGCGCATGGCGGTCGCCGGCACCACGCCGGTGCACGACGCTGTGTGCGTCGGCTACCTGGTCGATCCGAAGATCATTACGACGCGCCGGCATCACGTGGCGGTGGAGACCAGCGGCGCGCTGACGGTCGGCCGCACTGTCATCGACACGCACTTCCGCGGCGGCCAGGAGCCGCAGTGCGACGTGGCGTTCGACGCGGACGCGGCGCGGTTCATCGCGCTGTTGCTGGAGACATTTGCGAAGCGAACGTAGTTGCTTTTTCCTGGGTTAGCGCACTATGAGCCGAAGGTGTCTATTAGCCGTGTAGCGATTTCAGCTTCTTGATCGTCCAGAAGGTCGAAGTCCAGCATTCCCTTCAGTGCAATGGCGTCCTCCTCGTGGATAAGCTTCTTCTTTTTCAGAAGGCGCTTGATCCGCCTGCCGTGACGCACTTGCAACTCAGACAAAGTCATTAAGCCCTCGGACCGCATTGTCTCGTCGATCTTTCGACGCTCGCCTAAGGACAGGTGAAAGCCATCTTCGGCGAGGTCTCCAAGGGCCGACTCAAGGCCTCGCCGCTGCTGTGAAGGTGTGAACTTTGATCTCCAGTTTTCTATATGGGCTGGGTCACTCATATCGCATTGCGGTGTCACGAGCGTACTCAGTCTCAGAAACACTTTGAGGAGATAATCAAACTCAGTTGCCTGAATGGCCATCTCGTTGTGGTCCGACTGTTATCTGCTCGAGCTCACGCCGTAGATTAACATCGCTTAGTTCGGCCGCGAGACCGAATGCCATGACCGGAGCCGAGCATGACTGGCAGTGCAGAGATCGTTGATCGCCTCGCCTAGAACCGCGCCGGTCCCTTCACGAACGGCGCGAGCAGCGCCATGTCCGCGGCGCCGAGGCGGTCGCGGGCGGTGCTGGCCTGGTGCCAGTACGGGTAGAGCAGGGTGGGCGCGCTCACCGCGTCGAGCTTGTCGCGCTCGTCCTCGGTCAGCTTCAGCGCGACGCAGGGCAGGTTCTGCTTCAGCTGCTCCTCGTTGCGCGCGCCGATCACCAGCGAGGTGATGCCGGGGCGGCCGAGCGACCAGGCGAGCGCGACCTGCGCCGCCGGCACGCCCTTCGCCTCGGCGATGGCGACCAGCACCTCGATGGTATCGTAGAGCTTGTTCTCGTCGGGGATCGGCGGCTCGCCCCAGTTCTTGAGATGGCGGCCGTCCGGCGTCGGCTTGCCGCGGCGGTATTTGCCGGAGAGCAGGCCGCCAGCCAGCGGGCTCCACACCAGGACGCCGAGGCCCTGGTCGAGGCTGATCGGGATCAGCTCGTATTCCGCGTCGCGGCTCTGCAGCGAATAATAGATCTGCTGGCTGACGAAACGCGAACTTCCGGCGCGCTCGGCGATGCCGAGTGCCTTCATGATGTGCCAGCCGGAATAGTTGGAGCAGCCGAGGTAGCGGACCTTGCCCTGCCTCAGCAGGGTGTCGAGCGCCTCCATGGTTTCCTCGAGCGGCGTCAGGCCGTCCCACTCATGCACCTGGTAGAGGTCGATCACGTCGCGCTTCAGCCGGCGCAGGCTGGCTTCGCATTCATGGATGATGTGATGGCGCGACAGGCCGGCCTCGTTCGGCCCCTTGCCCATCGGGAAGCGGACCTTGGTCGCAATCATGACGTCCCTGCGGCCGCCTTCCAGCGCCTCGCCGATCACCTCTTCCGACTTGCCGGTGGAATAGACGTTGGCGGTGTCGAGCAGGTTGATGCCGGCGTCGCGGCTGATGTCGATGATGCGGCGTGCCTCCGCCACCGAGGAGCTGCCCGCCTTGGCGAAAAACCCTTCACCGCCGAAGGTCATGGTGCCGAGCGTGAGCGCCGAGATCTTCAGGCCGGAGCGTCCTAGGAGCCGATATTCCATGGGTCTGCCTCTATCAATGAGAATGCGATCAACGGAAATGCCGCGGCGGGCGCCGCTTTCGTCCGACAATATCCCATGCCGCCGGAAAATCCATCCCCG
>DATFDU010000005.1:0-4665 GCA_035251915.1 Dongiaceae bacterium
TGTTGGCAACCGGTCAGCACTTCCACGCTCCCGGTCGGATTGACCCGCACTTCGGCGGATTCCCACAAGCCGACTCCGGCGCCGAGAGAACCGACCGCCTGCGAGGGCGCGATGCCGCAGGCTTCGATATAGGTCGAATAGCCGAGGCCGCGCCGCTTGCCGCGCTTCGCCGCGTCGGCCTTGCGCTGTGCGAAGCCGCCGGCCGCGGCGCTTGCCATCGCCTGGTCGAGCGTCGCGCCGTAGTCGCCGCTGTCGTATTGCAGCGCGACCGGCGTCTGGTAGGGGAAGGCGTCGTTCGGGATGAAGTTGCGGCGGCGGATCTCGACCTGGTCGAGCCCGGTTTCGCGCGCGGCACGGTCGACCAGCCGCTCGAGCAGATAGGTCGCTTCCGGGCGTCCCGCGCCGCGGTAGGCGTCGACCGGCACCGTGTTGGTGAAGATCGCCTGCACCTCGCAATAGATCTGCGGCGTGGTGTAGACGCCCGCGAGCAGCGTCGCATAGAGATAGGTCGGCACGCAGGGCGCAAAGGTCGAGAGATAGGCCCCCATGTTGGCCTTGGTCGAAACCTTGAGGCCGAGGAACTTGCCGTCCTTGTCCATCGCCAGCTCGGCGCGGGTCACATGGTCGCGCCCGTGGCAGTCGCTGACGAAGGATTCCGAGCGCTCCGCCGTCCACTTGACCGGCCGGCGCAGCTTGCCCGCAGCCCAGGTGACGATCGCCTCTTCGGCGTAGTGATAGATCTTCGAGCCGAATCCGCCGCCGACGTCCGGCGCGACGACACGCAGCTTGTGCTCCGGGATGTGCAGCACGAAGGCGCCCATCAGCAACCGGATGACGTGCGGGTTCTGGCTGGTCGTGTAGAGGGTGTATTCGCCGGTCGCCGAATCGAAGTCGCCGATCGCGCTGCGCGGCTCCATGGCGTTCGGAATCAGGCGGTTGTTGACGATCTCGATCTTCGCCACGTGCGCCGCCTTGGCGAAGGCGGCGGCGGTCGCGTCCTTGTCGCCGAGATGCCAGTCGTAGCAGAGGTTGCGGGCAACGCCGTCATGCACCAGGGCTTTGCCGGCCAGCGCCGCGCCCATGTCGAGGACCGGCGGCAGTGGCTCGTATCCGACGTCGATCAGTTCCGCGGCGTCGCGCGCCTGCTCGCGCGTCTCGGCGACGACGACGGCGACCTGATCGCCGACGTAACGCACCTTGCCCTGCGCCAGCGGCGGGTGCGGCGGCTCGGCCATCGGCGAGCCGTCCTTGCTGTGGACCTGCCAGCCGCAGGGCAGGCCGCCGACGCCGGCCGCCTCCATGTCCGCGCCGGTGAAGACCGCGAGCACGCCGGGTGCGGCGGCTACCTTCTTCGTGTCGATCGACGTTATGCGCGCATGGGCGTGCGGGCTGCGCAGAATCCAGGCGTATGTCTGATTCGGCCGCTCGATGTCGTCCGTGTAACGGCCGCGCCCCGTGAGAAAGCGGAAATCCTCGACCCGCTTGACGGCAGCGCCGATTCCCGTGGCGGTCATTGGTGTTCCCTCCCGGTGTCGGGACTGCTCAGCCGCCCCGCATCGCCTTTGCGCCAGCTTCGATGGACTTGACGATGTTATGGTAGCCGGTGCAACGGCAGAGATTGCCTTCCAGCCACTCCCGCACCTGTCGTTCCGTCGGATTCGGATTCTCTTTCACCAGGTCGATGGCGCTCATCACCATGCCCGGCGTGCAGTAGCCGCATTGCAGCCCGTGATTCTCGCGGAAGGCGGCCTGCATGGGGTGCAGCTCGTCGCCCTTCGCCAATCCTTCGATCGTCGTCACCTGGGCGCCGTTCGCCTGGACGGCGAGCATTGTGCAGCTCTTGACCGATGTGCCGTTGACGTGGACGACGCAGGCGCCGCACTGGCTGGTGTCGCAGCCGACATGCGTGCCGGTCAGCCGCAGGTTCTCCCGGATGAACTGGACGAGCAAGGTGCGGCCCTCGACCTCGCCCTTGACGGCTTTGCCGTTGACCGTCATCGCCACGCTGTAGGTCATGCTCCGGTCTCCCTGGCATTCAAGATTTTTTGACTGCGAACCGGACCTTACGGCGGCTCGTCGCGCTGCTACGGAGTTTGAAGCGCCGCACCTGTTCGGTCAAGGAGGGAGCAGAAAGGGGACCCTTTCCCCGCCCGCCTCATACTTCGACAGGTGTTTAGCATATAGACATGGTGGACGGGTGTACGAAGACATGGTGGACACCTCACTCATCGTCCTGTCCCTCGGCTGTGAGGTCGAGGCGGCCGACGCGGAACTGGCAGAACAGAATATCAAAAACCCCGTCTTTCGGGCTCGGCCTTAGGCCGATGGGCTGCCCGGCGAAGGCATTGCTGACGAAGACGGCGCGGTTCATGAAGCCGATGCGGCCGTCCTTCTGGACCCGGCGGACGAGGCAGTCGGGCGCATAGACGATGGCCGGCAGCGCCTTCGGAAGGTCGCGCGGCGATTTCTCGAAGCGGGTCTCCGGCGGCTCGTCGCCGATCGCCTGGTGCGGCCGCTCGTGGTTGTAGATCTGCCGCCAGACGTCGAAGCGCCGCTGCACCGCCGCCAGGTCGTCGAAGCGCTGCCCGGCGATCACCTCGCGCTTGAGCGTGCCGTTGAACCGCTCGTTCTTGCCGCGGGTCTGCGGATGGAAGGGGCGGCCATGGCAAGGCGCGATGCCGAGCCGCATCAGCCAAGCCGTGAGCTTGGTGTGGCGATGGCGACCATCGGTGCCCCACGGCGGGCCGTTGTCCATCAGCATCGCCTCGGGCAGGCCGTAGCGCTCGAACGTCTCGCACAATGCCGCCTGCACGCCCTTGCGCCCCTCGTCCGCACAGGCCACCAGCGCCACCGCGAAGCGCGAATGGTCGTCCACCACCGTCAGCGGATGGCAGCGCCCGCCGCCGACCGGAAAATGACCCTTGAAGTCGATCTGCCAGAGCTCGTTCGGCGCCGCCCGCTCGAAACGCTGAAACGCTCGGTGCTCGGCCGATGCCTCGACCCCGATCAGGCCATGGCGGTGCAGGATGCCGGTGATCGTGTTGGCATGCGGCAACGGCGCCACGCCGCGCCGGCGCAGGACGTGGTGGATCTTGCGACCGCCCCAACAAGGATGCTCCCGGCGCAGCTCCACCACCATCCCCTCGATCTCCGGCGCCGTCGCCCGCGGCGAGTGCCGCGGCCGGCGCGGGCAATCCTCCAGCCCGCCACCCGACGACACCCGCCCCAGCCATTTGTAGGCCGTCGTCGGGCTGATCCCGTACAACCGGCACAAAGCACGCCTGTTCGAGCCTTCGGCCATCGCCTCCGCCACAAACCGCGCACGCTGCTCCATAACGGACACTCCCTGAAATGGCATCGCAAACCCTCCCCTCGAGGTCCCAATGCCAATCAAAATGTGTCCACTATGTCCCCGTACACCCGTCCATGATGTCTATGTGCAGAACAACAGGCTCAGCATGAGGGCAGTGTTTGTGTCAGCTCAATGAATTAGATCCTCATCCTGAGCCTGTCGAAGGATGAGTACGCGCCGAAGATTGGATCGGCTCGTATGCCGGTGCAACCCCCGCATAACTGAACAGCCTCCCGCCGGAGCGGGAGGCTGTTCGAGACGTTTGTCCCAAGTTATTGGGACAGCAAGAAGAAATTACTTCTTCTGCTTCGCCATGCAGGCTTCTTTCTTCGCCTTGTCGGTGATCTTCGAGCAGTCTTGCTTCTTCTCACCAGCGGCGAAAGCCGGGCCGGCAACGAAAGCTGCGAGAACGAGAACAGGCACGATTTTTTTCAGCATGATTGGGATCCTCCCTGACCCCGAAAGTACCCCGCTAGAAGCGGGACCGGTGATATTCCGGCATGAAAATTCGTTTTGGTCAATCGGGAACACAACGTGGCGGGAGGGGAGCCCCTGGGGTACCCAAAATGCGCCATGGGACAGCCCTCCTGACCTGTCGCGCGTTGACGGCGGGAGGCTCTCCGGCGTTAGATTTCGGCATCGGCGACGCGACTCGGAAGAAAGGATTCCTCCCCGATGGCCAAGACTGCCGTAACCCAATACCCCATCCTGGGTCCGATCGCCGAGCGGTGGAGCCCGCGCGCCTTCGATGACCGCCCGGTCGCCGAGCAGGATCTCACGGCCCTGTTCGAGGCCGCCCGCTGGGCTGCGTCCGCCTTCAACGCGCAGCCTTGGCGCTTCGTCTACGCGGCGCGGACCGAGCCCGCCTTCGAGACGCTGCTCGCCTGCCTCCGGGACACCAATCAGAGCTGGGCGCGGCATGCGGCCGTGCTGGTGATCGCCGCCGCCAAGACGACGCACGAAGACGGCAGCCCCAACGGGCACGCGATCCACGACCTCGGCCAGGCGATGGCGACGCTGGCGATCGAGGCGACGGCGCGCGGCATCCATGTCCACCAGATGGCGGGCTTCTATCCCGACAAGGCGCGGGCGCTGCTGGGCGTGCCGGACGGCTATGAGCCGAAGACGGCCGCGGCGATCGGGTATCTCGGCGACCGGTCGCGCCTGTCCGACAAGCTGCGCGAGCGCGAAGCGGCGCCGCGTCAGCGCAAGCCGTTGGAGGAGCTTGCCTTCCGCGGCGCCTGGCCGAAGCGGGGCTAGCTGGCGCTAGTCGCCCCTAGCCGCCTAAGTACTCCTTCATCCAGCGCTTGTGG
>DATFDU010000006.1:0-4801 GCA_035251915.1 Dongiaceae bacterium
ATCGCGCCGCACGAACAGCGCCACGCGCTGGCGTTCCTGCAGATTGAGGATGCCGACCGCGGTCTCCAGCAGCTCGTCCTCGCTGGCCTGGAACAGCTCGTCGCGCGGATAGGTTTCCAGGATATGCGCCAGCGCCTTGCCATCGTGGCTGTCGGGCGAGAAGCCGGCGCGCTCGATGATGGTCTCGATCTTGCGGTCGAGCATCGGGATCTCGCGCGGCGAGCGGCTGTAGGCGGCGGAGGTGAAGAGCCCGGCGAACAGCCGCTCTCCGGTCACGTTGCCCTTGGCGTCGAAAGTCTTTACGCCGAACACGTCCATCGGCACGTCGCGGTGGATGGTGGCGCGGGTGTTGGCCTTGGTGATCAGCAGCAGCTTGGGTTGGCGCAGGTACGAGCGCACCTGGGTCGGCATGCTCTGCTGGTTGCGCATGCCGCCGAAGATGCGCAGGTTGAAATCCTTGAGGATGCCGAGCGAGCGGTCGTCGAGGATCTGGTACGAGGCCTTCTCGCCCTTGCCGGTCATGGCGTATTCGCGATAGCCGAGGAAGGTGAAGTGATCGTCCTCGATCCACTTCAGGAAGCGCGCGATCTCGGCGCGCTCCTCTTCGTTCACCGGCAGCTTCTTGGTGTCGATCTCCTCGATGGTCTCGCGCAGGCGCGCGCGCATCTCGCGGAAGTCGCCGACCGCGGTGCGCACGTCGTTCAGCACCGATTCGATGCCGCGCTGCACCTGCTCCAGCTTCTCCGGCTGGCCCACCTGGGTGGCGCGGATCTGCATCACCGATTCGGCGGTGGCGTCCGGCTTGCCGATGTCGGTGATCTTGCCGGACTTGTCGCGTGCGATGCGCATGATCGGGTGCACGACCAGGTGAACGTCGAGGTCCTGGCGCGCCAGCTCGGCGGTGACCGAATCCACCAGGAACGGCATGTCGTCGTTCACGATCTCGATCACGGTGTGGCTGGATCGCCAGCCATGCTCGTCCTGATGCGGGTTGAAGACGCGGACCTTTGCGGTGCCCGGCTCGCGCTTGTGGGCGAACTGCCAGAGCGAAAGCGCGGCGCAGAACAGGTCTTCCGGCGATTCCTGCGCAATGTCGGCCACCGGCACGTTGGCGAAGAACTGCCGGACGAAGGCCTCCACCTGGGCTTGGCGCGCGCGTTCGATCCGTCCGCCGATGAAGCGGATGACCTGGTCCATCAATTGCTGTTTCAGGGTTTCGGATTTCATGATTGTCCTGATCTTGGGATACTAGGCCGTGCTCTTCGTGGCAGCGGTTCCGGGAGGGCAAGGTCGAGTCTAGCGCAACACCCCTGACTATTCCAGGCGAGTAAGGGGAAAGCCGCGTTAAACCAACGGGTTGGTCACGCTTCCTTAACAATCAGGAGGCTAGCGTGCTTCGGCCGGTGGGGACCGCGCGAGGGATCACGGAAAGCATGGCGATCGTCGACAAGTCCATAGGCGAAATCGCGGCGGGTGATCCGTCCGCGACCGACAGCGGCGCGATGTGGGGCGACCTGTTCCTCGCGCGCCTGGCGCCTGAAACCAGGTCCAGCCTCTCATCCGCCCAGATCGAGGACATCAAGCGTGCGGCCGCCGCCATGGCGCCCAGCCGCCACCGCCTCGATTGGCGCATCAGCCTGCCGGCGCCGCTGGGCGGGAAACGGTTCTACGGCGTGCTGCTGGCCGGCACCGACCGGCGCGGTCCGCGGCGCCACGCCCAGGACCGGATGTTGCGCCGCCAGTACCGCCGCCGTTCCGGCCGCTTGAATGTCCAGGCCCTGGCGGTCGGCTTCGCGCTGGTTGCGCTGGTCCTCATGATGCTGGCGGGGATCGTCCATGCCGATGAAGCCAAGAGCGGGCTGGTCGGCATCGAGGGGGCCGACAACCGCACGCCGATCGAGACCGAGGCCTGGCCATGGACCGCGCTCGGCCGGATCAACCGCGAGATCGGCGGCCACTGCACCGGCGCGCTGATCGCGCCCGATCTCGTACTGACGGCGGCGCACTGCCTCTACAACTTCAAGGACGAGCGCTGGACGATCCCGATGGAGGTGCATTTCGTCGCCGGCTATCACCGCGGCGAATACAGCGAGCATGCCAAGGCGGTTGACTTCACCATCTCGCCGAGGTGGGTGCCGGACCGGGCGAAGGATGAATCCAACATCGGCAACGACTGGGCCCTGGTGGAACTGGAGCGCGACCTCAGCATCGAGCCGGTGGAGCTCAGCACCCGCTCGTTCCAGGAAATCAAACTGGCGGCGGCCGACGGCGCGCTGACCATCGCCGGCTATAACGGCGACTATGCCGAGATCCTGACCCAGGACAGCGGCTGCCAGCTGGTGGCAAAGGCGGAAGGCGGCCGGCTCCTGCTGCACGACTGCGACGCCACCTTCGGTTCCTCGGGCGCGCCGCTGCTGCTGGTGACGGAGGACGGCGCCGAGATCATCGGCCTGCAGAGCGCGATCGTGGAGCTGGAGGACGGCCGCAGCTTCGGCGCCGCGGTTCCGATCGACGCCTTCCGCAAGGCGGCGCGGAGTCATTGATCGTCACTGAGCCGTGAGCGCTCTGCGCCGCGTCGCCATCGTCAGCACCAGCAGCCCCGACAGCGCCGACAGGATCGAGCCGCCGATCACGCCGAGGCGCATCTCCACGATGTGGTCGGCGCCGGGAAAGGCGAGGCTGCCGATGAACAGGCTCATGGTGAAGCCGATGCCGGTCAGGATTGCGACGCCATAGGTCTCGGCCCAGCCGGCGCCCTCCGGCAGGCGCGCGATGCCGCAAAGGCGCGCCAACGCGACCGCCGCCATCACGCCCACCTGCTTGCCGATGAACAGGCCGAGCGCCACGCCCAGCGTGACCGGCGCGGCGATCGTCTCCCACGACAGGCCCTTGAGCGACACGCCGGCATTGGCAAAGGCGAAGGCCGGCATGATCGCGAAGGCGACCCACGGATGCAAAGCGTGGATGCAGCGCTTGGCGAGCGAACGTTCGTCGTCCGACGATCCGTCCCGCGTGCGCAACGGCACGCACAGGCCAACGATGCTGCCGGCCAGGGTGGCATGGACGCCCGATTCCAGCACGCAGGCCCAGACATAGATCCCGACCAGCACGTAGGCGGCGAGGCGCTGCACCCCGAGCCGGTTCATGATGACGAGGATGGCGATGCCGACCGAGGCAAGGCCGAGCGCCAGCAGCGACAGGTCGGCGGTGTAGAAGATCGCGATGATGATGATGGCGCCGAGGTCGTCGATGATCGCGAGCGCGAGCAGAAAGATCTTGAGGCTTTCGGGCACGCGGTTGCCGAGCAGGCTGACCACCCCCATCGCGAAGGCGATGTCGGTGGCGGCGGGAATCGCCCAGCCGTCCAGCGTCTCAGGCGTCGCCGCGTTGAACAGGAAATAGACCAGGGCCGGCGCCGCCATGCCGCCGATCGCGGCGATCGCCGGCAGGGCCGCCTGGCGCGGGCTTGACAGCTCGCCCTCGATCAGCTCGCGCTTGATCTCGAGCCCGACCAGGAAAAAGAAGATCGCCATCAGGCCGTCGTTGATCCAGTGGCCGAGCGATTTGTCGAGCCCGAGGTCGCCGAGCTTGAGGCTCAGATGCAGCTCGAAAAACTGCAGATAGTGGTCCGCCAGCGGCGAGTTGGTGAGGATGAAGGCGAGCGCCGCCGCGGCCAGCAGCACGACGCCGCCCGCTGCCTCATGACGCAGAAATTCGCGGATTGCGGAAAATGCCACGCGCGAGTCTCCCCTGTTCGGACCGAACATGGAGGGCCGCGGCAGGCGATTCAAATGAAACCGGAGACGCTCCCTCGGCTATCCCGCCTTGCGCTGCCGTGCGGGTGTAGGGAGGGCGAGGTCCAGCTGCGAAGCCGGGCGGCGGGCACCAGGGGCCACTGGGTTGGGCGCCGGTGGGCGCGACACGAGGGCGGCGCGGACCAGATCTCCGGTGCCGCCGAACAGCTGCAGAGGGGCGAGATCGGCCCGCAAGCCAGGCGATCCGACCGGGCGATCGATCAGGAACATGGGCCGGTCTCAGCTCGCCAGCAGGCTGGGGGAGATTGCGATCAGGAGCATGATGGCGGCGAAAGCGGCACCTTCGAGTACGTGAGCGACATAAGCGGACATGGATCCAATCTCCCATTTTGATCGCTATTTGTTCCTTGTATGTTCTCATTTTTGGTCGAAGTCAAGCGGGACGTAGGAGATTGGCTCACGACGTCGGTTCGCTGGCCGATCAGTTCGGCTTGATCGACCTCAGCCGGTAGCCGCCCTCGACCGGGCCTTCGAACATCTCCGGCACCATCGGGTGGCGGCAGGGTCTTCCGGTCTCGTCAGGCAGCAGGTTCTGCTCCGAGACATAGGCGACATAGGTGGTGCGGTCGTTCTCGGCCAGCAGGTGATAGAAGGGCTGGTCCTTGTGGGGCCGGATCTCCTCGGGGATGGATGTCAGCCATTCCTCGGTATTGTTGAACACCGGATCGACGTCATAGACCACGCCCCGGAACGGATAGACCCGGTGGCGCACCACGTCGCCGATGTTGAACTTCGCGATGCGGGCAGAATGCGACTCGGCCATGGCGGTATTTGGCCCGTCCCGGCGGTTTGGATCAAGCTGACCGCGCTGCTATGGTCCGCTCGACCGTTCGAGAGGAATCCATGACCGACCATCCCCGATTTGCTTCTACCGACCGCTACATCGCGACCCGGGATCTCGAGGTCGCGGTCAATGCCGCGGTCGCGCTGGAGCGCCCGCTGCTGGTGAAGGGCGAGCCCGGCACCGGCAAGACCGTGCTGGCGGA
>DATFDU010000007.1:0-36825 GCA_035251915.1 Dongiaceae bacterium
ATGCTGAGCTATCCACGCGATCTCAACGGGTACGAAGGGAACCCGCCGCCGGCCGACTGGCCGGGCGGCGCGCGGGTCGCCGTCCAGTTCGTCCTCAATTACGAGGAGGGCGGGGAGAATTGCATCCTGCACGGCGACCAGGCGTCGGAGACCTTCCTCAGCGAGATCATCGGTGCCCAGCCGTTCTTGAGCGCGCGCCACATGTCGATGGAGTCGATCTACGAATATGGCGCGCGCGCCGGCGTCTGGCGGCTGCTGGACCTGTTCAAGTCGCGCGGCGTGCCGCTGACGGTGTTCGCGGTGGCAATGGCGGCGGAACGCCATCCGGCGGTGATCGAACGCTGCCTCGCCGACGGGCACGAGATCGCCAGCCACGGCTACCGCTGGATCAACTATCACGGCGTGCCGGTCGAGACCGAGCGCGCGCACATGGCGCAGGCCATGGAGATCCTGACCCGGATCTGCGGCGCGCGACCCTTGGGCTGGTACACCGGCCGGACCTCGGAGAACACGCGCAGGCTGGTCGCCGAGTATGGCGGCTTCCTCTACGACGCGGACGATTACTCCGACGACCTGCCGTTCTGGTCCAAGCTGGTCGACGGCCCGCATCTCATCGTGCCCTATACGCTCGATGCCAACGACATGCGCTTCGCCGCGCCGCAGGGCTTCAACGCCGGCGACCAGTTCTTCTGCTACCTCAAGGATGCGTTCGACACGCTCTACGAGGAGGGCGCGAAATCGCCGAAGATGATGTCGATCGGCCTGCATTGCCGGCTGGTCGGGCGGCCGGGCCGCTTCGCCAGCCTGAAGCGTTTCCTCGACCATGTGCTCAAGCATGACAAGGCCTGGGTGTGCCGGCGCATCGACATCGCGCGCCACTGGCACCAGCGCCATCCGTATCAACCCACACGGTGACCGCGATGATGGAACAGCCGGAACATCCGTTCGGCAGCAACCTGGTGAACCTGGCCGATGCGCGGCTGGGGGCGGAGGCGATCTTCGCCACCGACGATTTCTTCGCGCCCAGGGAGCGCATGCTGAATCCCGAGCCTGCCGTGTTCATCCCCGGCAAGTACGACGAGCACGGCAAGTGGATGGACGGCTGGGAATCGCGCCGCAAGCGCACCGAAGGGCACGACTACTGCGTGGTGAAGCTGGGGCTGCCCGGCGCGATCGCCGGCTTCGACATCGACACCAGCCATTTTACCGGCAACTACCCGCCGGCCGCCTCGATCGAGGCCTGCCGGATTGACGGCGTGCCCGGTCCCAGCACCGAATGGAGCGAGATCGTCCCGGCCACCAGCCTCAAGGGCAACGCGCACCATTTCGTGCCGGTGGCGGATGCGCGCGCCTGGACCCACCTGCGGCTCAACATCTATCCCGATGGCGGCGTGGCGCGGCTGCGCGCCTATGGCAGGGTCGCGGTCGACTGGTCGCTGTTCGACCGCAAGCAGCTGGTCGACCTCGCCGCGGTCGAGAATGGCGGGCGGGCGGTCGCCTGCAGCGACCAGCACTACGGCTCGCCGATGCAGGTGCTGTATCCCGGCCGCGGCGTCAACATGGGCGACGGCTGGGAGACGCGGCGAAGGCGCGAGCCCGGCAACGACTGGGCGCTCTTCGCCCTCGGCCATCGCGGCCACATCCGCAAGGTCGAAGTCGACACCGCGCACTTCAAGGGCAACTATCCCGACCGCTGCTCGATCCAGGCGGCCGACGTCACCGGCGGCACCGACGAGTCGCTGATCACGCAGTCCATGTTCTGGCGCACCTTGCTGCCCGAGCAGAAGCTGGAGATGGACCGCCCGCACGTCTTCCAGAAAGAGGTGGCGGAGCTCGGCCCCATCACCCATGTCAGGCTCAACATCATCCCCGACGGCGGCGTCAGTCGCATGCGCCTGTGGGGCGAACTCAGCTAGGAGGCGGCGATGGCACGCGTTCCGGAACAAGCGACGCGCTTCAGCCCTCGCCGGCTTTCTCGTCTCTGAAGAGGTATTGCAGCGGATGATATCCGTCCGCGTTCTGCTGCGGCTTCGCCGTGATGGAAGCTTCGATTTCGGCCAGATGCGCCTCGATGCTCGCGATGGCGCCCGGAATGTCGCCCGCTTCGATACGATCGATCAGCACGATATGTTCATCCGACCGGCACCCGCGGTGGGAGGTGTCGTCGAACGCCGACACGACCAGCGATGTGCGTGAGATTCCTCGTTTCCGCGTCGCGGCGGCAGCCTCGCTATTCCTGTCCGGATTGGCTCGCACGCCTACAACGAAGAGTCCTGCGACCCCGGCCCTGCGACGACCGGATAGGCTGTTGAAAAGATCTCCGATACGACCGGATGGCCGAAGGTGCGGTCGGGATAGCGGGCAATGAGGCCCTCGAACTGGTGTTGGGCGCGCCGCGCATCAGCATCGTAATCCATGCCAGGAATCTTCCGATCCTCCATGACGAAGCGGCCATCGATGATGACGCTGTGGACGTCGCGTCCCGTGCCGCCAATCATGAGCGTCTGGATCGGATCGATCACTTGGCCGATATCCGGGCTCGCCAGGTTCCAGACCACGATATCAGCACGACAACCGGGGGCGAGCCCGCCCAGATCGGGGCGGCCCAAAGCATCGGCGCCACCGAGCGTTGCGGCATCGAAATAGTCCTCGGAGCGGCAAGCGGTGGCGCTGTGCTCGGCGAGCCGGCAGAGCATGAGGCCGACCTGCATGTTGAGCAGCATGTCCGGTGGCGAGGTGTCGGTGCCAAGGCCCATTCTGAGGCCGCGCTCGCGATAGCTCTTGAAACTTTCGAGACCTTCGCCGAAGCGCGCCGAGACCAGCGGACAATGCACCAGGGCGGCCCCTGCCTCGCGGATGATGTCGAGGTCGCGGCCCGGTCCCCGAATGTGGCGCGACGGGCTTACGAATATGCCGTGCGGCAAGAGTGTGCGCTCCGACAGGAAGCGCAGGCCCGCCAGCCACTCGATCGATGTCATGCCATGCAGACGCCGCACGGTATCGCGCTCGAACTCGCCCTGGCAGCAATGGAGGCGGACAGGCACGTCGAGATCGGCGCCGGCCGCCGCCGTGCGCTCGAGCAGGCGCGGCGTGCAAGTTTCGATCCGGTCGGGCGCCAGCATGGTGCGAATGAGCCCGCCGGCTTTTCCTTCGAATCTCCTGCAGAAGGCGATCGCGTCGGAGAGACCCTGCAGCCCGCGCTCTTCATCGAAGTGCAGCTCAAAATGACCGGGTGCCACGACATAAGGATTGCCGGTGCGATAGGCCGGGCCGAGATAGACCCTGAGACCCAGATCCTCGGCCGCCTGTGCAGCACCGGCGAACTCGTCATAGGTTTCGCCCCAGGCCCGGTAATAGAGCGAGGCGATCGGCAGGGCGGTGGTGATGCCGTTGCGGATCAGGCGGGCAAAGGCATGCCGCTTCTGGAAGACGAGCTCCTCGGGCGAATACATCTCGTATGGACCGGCATCCATATAGCTCTTCGGCCAGGTCCGGCCTTTGCGCCACGAGGGGTGATTGTCGAAAGCCAGGATGGTGGTGTCGAGATCGGACAGGGCATCGAGGTCGATGAAGCCAGGCGCGATCAGGGCGCGGCCATAGTCGCGCCTGTGGGCAAGCTCGCCGGGGAAGCCATGGCCCACGAAGGCGATCTCGCCGTTCTCGAAGACGACTTCGCCGTGCCGAAGGAGCACGTGGTGGCCATCGGCATGGCCGACGACCCAGTCGGCGGTCAGCAGAGTTCTTCCGGCTGCGGACATGCGGCTACCTGCGCTCCATGCGGTTCGATCGTGGGTTTGGTCCCCCCGATGCGGTGCGTTTGACATCATCCCATTCGGCGACGCTCATCGTCGGAAGGTCGAAATAATCGCGGGTCCGCGCATAGCCATGCCCGCCCATGCGCCCGATCGCATCGAGACCGTGGGGATCGATATGGAACCGGTCGTTGACCAGCGTGGCATCGATATGGGCCGCCAAGACCTCGCCCAGGATGATCTGGCGCGATGCGCCGATCTCCAGCGTCACGTGCTGCCGGCATTCGAAGGCCACGGGCGACTCCCCGATGCGCGGGCATGCCACCTTGTCTCCGGCCATCGCGGTGAGGCCTGCCTCCTGCAGTTCATCGATGCCGGGCGCGAAGGGCACCGCACAGACATTCATCGCATGGAGAATTCTGGCCGAGACGATGTTGACCGTGAATTCGCCCGTCTGGCGGATGTTCCGGGCGGTGTCCTTGAAGGCCATGTCTTCGTGATTCTCGACACCCAAAGCGAGGATCGCGGGCTCTGCCGAGAGGCAGTTGAAGAAGCTGAATGGGGCAGCGTTGGTCCGGCCTTCCGGATCGATGGTCGTTACCAGCGCGATCGGTCGCGGCACGACGGCGCCGATCAAGAGCTTGTACTTCTGCCGTTCCGACAGCGTGCCGAAGTCGAAGCTGGTTTTCCCGCTCATGAGCGTCGCGCCCCGAGGTTGGCGGGCCGGACTGCGTGCAGGTTCAGACTTCGCCGGTCGGCCGGTAGTCGGAGAGGATGTCCTGCAGACTGCGCTCGCGCCTGATATCCGTCTCGAGCAGGCCGCGCGTTGCCACCGCCACCAGATGCTCGTCCATGAGCCGGACCGCTCTTTCGATGTCGCCTCGCTCCAGCGCGTCGATCAGCATGCTGTGCTCGTTCACAGCACATTCCGACGAATGCGGCCGGCCGTAGAGCGCCAGGATCAGCGAAGCGCGTGAAACCACCTCGCTGGTGAAGCGGGTCAAGAGCTCGTTGCCGGTGAACTGCGCCAGCAGCAGGTGGAACTCTCCCGACAAGCGGATCGCCTTGGGTTCGGCAGAGCGCTTCGCATTCTCTTCGCTCGCCACATGAGCGCGCAGCCGGACCAGATGAGCCGGTTCGATCCGCGGTCCGAGCTCCTCGAGGACCATCCGCTCGAGGCCTCGCCGGACCCGAAAGACGGCCCGCCCTTCCTCCAAGCTTGGCGAGGCCACGGTCGCGCGCATGTTCGGCTGCTGGACCACCAAGCCTTCGGCGACCAGCCGGACGATGGCGCTGCGCACCACTGTGCGGCTGACACCGAAGCTCGTGCCGACCGAATCTTCCGGAAGCTTCGTGCCCGGCGCCAGCGCCTGCTCGATGATCGCGCGTCGCAGCGAAGTGTACACATGCTCGACAAGATTGCCCGAGCGGTTGGCGCGTTTTCCTTTCGGAGCCCTCCGGCCGGCTGTTTTCAAGTGACCTGTCTTTCCGCGAATCATGCCCGCCGATCACGATACTGCCTCACCCCTGCCCGTGGCTATTGTCTACACTATTTCAAAATAAGTGTATACAGTTTTTGACCAGTACTGTATCCTGATGTCCTGGCCTTTCAGAAGGAGGCCGGTGAAACGGTGCATCAGAACGCCGCAAGGGCAGGGCAGGCAGGGCCGGGTTGACGGCCAGGCGGATGCGCGGCTGCCGGATGGAAACAACCCGATGAGGAGGAGCTAGATGACATCACTCACCAAGCTGTCATTGCCCGGCGTGGGCTTATTGACGGCACTCATGCTGCCTTTGGCGGCTCCGGCCAGCGCCGAGGAGCTGCGCTGGGGGGCATCGCGCGACATGGACTCGCTCGATCCCTATTCCTATGGCAGCACCTTCACGATCTCGACGCTGAACCATGTCTATGAAGGGCTGGTCCGCTACGACGACCAGCTCAAGATCGAGCCGGCGCTCGCCACCTCATGGGAGGACATCTCGCCCACCGTCCGGCGCTTCCACTTGCGCAAGGACGTGAAGTTCCACGACGGCGCACCCTTCACGGCCGATGATGTCCTCGCCTCGCTCACCCGGGTGAGCGATCCCAAGTCGCCGCTGCGCGGCAATCTGCCGGCCTATCAGGGAGCGGAGAAGATCGACGACTATACGGTCGACATCAAGGTGACGGAGAACTATCCGCTCATCCTCAACGACCTGACCAATATCCTGATCTTCGACCAGGAATGGCTCGTCGCCAATAACGCGAGCGCGCCGACCGATGTCGGGGCGGGTATTGAGGGCTATGCCACCACCCATGCCAACGGCACCGGGCCGTTCAAGGTGGTGTCGCGCAAGCCCGACGCCGAAACGATCTTCGAGGTCAACAAGGCGTGGTGGGACAAGCCGCGCCACAACATCGACCGGATCGTGTTCACGCCGATCGCCTCGCCAGCCACCGCCGTCGCGGCGCTGCTGTCAGGTCAGATCGACTATATGGAAAAGGCGCCGCTGCAGGACATTCCGCGCCTCGAGCAGTCGCCCGGCATCCAGGTTCTCGCCGGCAACGAATTGCGCACCGTGTTCTTCCTGTTCAACCGGGCGGACCAGCTCGTCGCATCGGATGCGGGCGGCAAGAATCCGTTCAACGACATCAAGGTGCGCGAGGCGCTCTATCGCGCCATCGACATCGACGCGCTACAGAAGAAGGTCATGCGCGGCCTCTCGCGCAACACCGGCTCGATGGTGGCGCCGGCGATTCCGGGCTATGTCCCCGAACTCGACGAGCGCCTCGCCTACGATCCCGACAAGGCCAAGGCGCTGCTGGCCGAGGCGGGCTATCCCGATGGCTTCAGCTTCACCATGGTCTGCGACAACAACGTCTACGTGAATGAGGAGGAGATCTGCCAGGCGGTGTCCGCCATGTGGGCGCGCATCGGCCTCAAGGCCAATCTCGACACGGCGCCGACCAGCATCCAGACGGTCAAGTTCGAGAGCGGCAAGTTCGATGTGGGCATCCTCGGCTGGGCCAATGAGCCGATGATCGACAGCTATTCGATCCTGGTTCAGGTTGCCCATTCGAAGACCGGAACCTCGGGCGTCTTCAACTGGGGCGGCTGGCGAGATGCGGAGGTCGATGAGCTGATCGACGCGGCCGCCAAGGAACTCGATCGCGAGAAGCGCCTGGCGCTACAGGCCAAGGCGCTGCTCAAGCTCAAGAGCAATGTCGACTTCCTGCCGCTTCACCAGCAGCCGATGGCCTGGGCCCTCGGTCCCAAGGTGAAGAGCGTGGTGCAGCTCTCCGACAACAAGTCGCGCCACTGGCTGACTGTCCTGAACTGACGCCGGATCGCCGGGAGCCGCTAGCGGTGGCTCCCGGCATCCAACGAAAGGCACGACCATGATCGCGATGGTGATCAAGCGCATCGGCAATGCGGCGGCGGTCATGGTCGCCGTGGCCTTCGTCGCCTTCATGATCTTCCAGTTCCTGGGCGACCCGGTCCAGCTGATGCTGAACGAGCAGGCGACCCAGGCGGAGCGCGATGCGCTGCGCGTGCGCCTCGGCCTCGATCAGAACTTCGTCCTGCAGTTCCTGACCTTCATCACCCGCGCCATCCAGGGCGACTTCGGCATTTCCTATCGCAACCAGCAGGAGGTGATGTCGCTGATTGCAGAGCGTTTCCCGGCGACCCTCGAACTCGTCCTCGTTTCCACGGTCATTGCGCTCTGCGTCGGCATTCCGCTCGGCGTCTATGCCGCGATCCGCAAGGGCAGCCCGATTGCCCGCCTCCTCACCATGTTCTCGATGATCGGCGTGTCCATTCCGTCCTTCGTCATCGGCATCCTCCTGATCCTCGTCTTCGCCGTCCAACTCAACTGGCTGCCGGCCTTCGGGCGCGGCGAGGTCGTGACGTTCGGGGACTGGTCGACCGGGCTCCTGACGCCGACCGGCCGCAATGCCCTCATCATGCCGGCGGCCTCGCTCGCCATGTTCCAGATCTCCTTCATCATGCGCCTGGTGACGGCCGAGATGCTGGAGGTGCTGCGAACGGACTACATCAAGTTCGCCCGCGCCCGCGGCCTGCCCAACCGGCTGGTCCATTTCAGGCATGCGCTCAAGAATTGCCTGATGCCGGTCGTCACCATGACCGGCATGATGATCGGCGACCTGATCGCCTTTGCACTGGTGACCGAGACGGTCTTCCAGTGGCCGGGCATGGGCCAGCTGTTCGTGCAGGCCGTCATGTTCATCGATATGCCGGTGATGGCCGCCTATCTGATGATCGTCTCGGCGATCTTCGTCACCATCAATACCTTCGTCGACCTGATCTACCTGTGGATCGATCCGCGGCTGCGGCAAGCGGGTGTCGCGCGAGGCTATCATGCTCATTGACGATGCGGGCCATGCCGGCCGCCTGACACAGTGGGGCCAGCGCCTGAGCGCCGCCTGGGAGAGCGACCTGGCGTACAGCTTCCGGGCGACACCGATGGCGGTGGCCTCCGCGCTCATTCTCCTGATCGTCGCGCTGACCGCATTCCTGGCGCCCTTGATCGCGGTGCAGGATCCCTATGACCTGACCCAGCTCTTCCTCGATCAGGCGGAATTGCCGCCGGTCTGGAACGAGGAGGGGATGGCGCCCTATGTTCTCGGCACCGATGTGCAGGGCAGGGATGTGCTCTCGGCCATTCTGTACGGCTCGCGCGTTTCGCTCCTGATCGGCTTCGCCAGCGTCATCGCCTCCATGACGATCGGCATCGCCGTCGGGCTGATCTGCGGCTTCGCCGGCGGCCATGTCGACAACATCCTGATGCGCATCGGCGACTTCGTGCTGTCGATCCCGACCTTGCTGGTGGCGATCCTCGTCAGCGCGGTATTCAGGGAATTGCTGCCGGTCAACCTACGCGATTCCTTTGCGCCGGTCATCCTGACGGCGTCGATCGCCATCACCTCGTGGGTGCAATATGCCCGCATCGTCAGGGCCTCGGCCATGGTCGAGGCGCGCAAGGAGTATGTGCTGGCCGCGAGGATCCTCGAGGTGCGCACGCCCCGCATCCTGCTGACCCATATCCTGCCGAACGTGATGACGGCGGTCCTGGTCACCGCGACCCTCAATCTCGGTCTCGCCATCCTGGCCGAGGCAACGCTGTCCTTCCTCGGTGTCGGCATGCCGGTGACCCAGCCATCGCTCGGCACGCTGATCCGCATAGGCAATCAGTATTTCTTCTCCGGCAGCTGGTGGGTGGTGCTGTTCCCGGCTTTCCAGCTCGGCCTCATCATCCTTGCGGTCAACCTGCTCGGCGACTGGCTGCGCGACGCGCTCAATCCCAAGCTGCAATGATCCCGAAAGGTGCTCACGTGACCAACAAGACGATCCTGAAGAATGTCCGGCCCTGGGGCGAGGCAGCGACCGATATCGCCATCAGCGGCGATCGCATTGTCTCCATCGGCACGGTCGGCGCCCCGGCAGGAGTCGAGGTGATCGATGGCGCTGGCGCCATCCTTCTGCCCGGCCTGGTCGAAGCTCACACGCATCTCGACAAGACGTTGTTCGGCATGAAGTGGAACGTTAACGACGTGGGCTCCACGCTCTTGGACAAGATCACCAATGAGCGCGAGATGAAGAGCAAGCTCAGCATCGATCCGGCCCGCCAGTCGGCCCGGCAGGTGGCGCTGTCGGTCGCCCGCGGCACCACCCATATCCGAAGCCATGTCGATGTCGATACGGTCCACGGCCTCAAGGGTATCGAGGGGGTGATCTCGACGCGCGAGAAATACGCTGCGTTCATCGACATCGAAATCGCCGTCTTTCCGCAGTCCGGCATGATGATCCGGCCGGGCACCGCGGAGCTGATGGATGAAGCGTTGAGGATGGGCGCCGAAGTGGTTGGCGGTATTGATCCCTCATCGATGGACAAGGACCCGAAAGGGCAGCTCGACACGATCTTCGGGCTCGCGGAGAAGCACGGCAAGCCGATCGACATTCACCTGCATGAACCAGGCGAGCTCGGTCTCTTCACCATGGGCATGATCGTCGAGCGGACCCGGGCGCAGGGGCTCGCCGGCAAGGTCACGGTGAGCCACGCCTTCTGCCTGGGTCACAACGACTATCTGGTGGTTGGCCGCATGCTGGAGGATCTCGCCGACAGCGGCATCGCAGTGATGACTACGGGACCATCGGGCTGGCCCTGTCCGCCGCTGGTCCGCACGCTCGACGCCGGCATCAGCGTCTGCTCCGGTTCGGACGGCATCCGCGACTGCTGGCATCCCTGGGGCACGGGCGACATGCTCGAACGGGTGATGTATCTCGGCCAGCGCAACTATCTGAGCCGCGATCGCGACATCAGGCGCATCGTCGACGTGGTGACCTTTGGCGGGGCCAAGGTCATGAACCTAGCGGACTATGGCCTCGCCGCCGGCAACATCGCCGATCTCGTGCTGGTCGACGGCGAAACGCTGGCCGAGGCGGTGGCCTCATGCCGGCCGCGGCGTTTGGTCATGAAGCGCGGCCGCGTCGTTGCCAAGCACGGCGCGGCGCCATTCGAGGTCTGACACGTGACCGCCGCGCCCGCCAGATCGATGCAAGCGCCGACGCCGGCATCTTTTGCCGCGCCGGTTCTCGACATCCGCAACCTGGTCGTCGAATTTCCGACGCGGCGCGGTGTCCTGACCGCGATCCGCGGCATCGACCTGACCATCGGGCGCGGTGAGATCCTGGGAGTTGTCGGGGAATCGGGCGCCGGCAAGTCCCTGACCGGCGCGGCGGTCATCGGCCTGCTCGAATCCTCGGGGCGGATCGCCGCGGGCGAGATCCATGTCTCCGGACGGCGGATCGACCGGCTGCCCTTGCGCGACATGCAGCGGCTGCGCGGCCGCACCATCGGCGCGATCTTCCAGGATCCGCTCACTTCCCTCAATCCGCTGCTGACGGTGGGGAGCCAGCTCACCGAGACCATACGCGTGCACTTGCCGCTGTCGCAGGCGGAGGCTACCGAACGGGCGATCGGGCTGCTCAAGGAGGTCGGCATTCCATCGCCCGAGCTCAGGCTCGGCCAGTATCCGCATCAGTTCTCGGGCGGCATGCGTCAGCGCGTGGTCATTGCGCTGGCCTTGTGCGCTGAGCCGGAGCTCATCATCGCCGACGAGCCCACGACTGCGCTCGACGTTTCGATCCAGGCGCAGATCACCGCCGTGCTGAAGCGGGTCTGCCGCGATCGCGGCACCGCCATGATGCTGATTACCCATGACATGGGTGTCATCGCCGAAACCGCTGACCGGGTCGCGGTGATGTATGCCGGCCGCATTGTCGAGCTAGGGCCAGTCGCCGCGATCATCCGCGACCCCCGGCATCCTTATACCAAGGGTCTCATCGGCTCGATCCCGAGCCTGACAGATCGCTGCGAGCGCCTCACCCAGATCGACGGGGCGATGCCGCGCTTGAATGCGATGCCATCGGGATGCGCGTTTCATCCGCGCTGCCATCTTGCCGGCGAGCAGTGCCGCAACGAGCAGCCGCCCTTGATGACGGCCGGCGCGAGCCAGGCCGTCTGTTGGCGCCTGGAACGGGAGTGACAGATGTCCGCCAGTGAACAGCCCGCGCTCGCCGCCGACAATATCAGCTGCTGGTTTCATCTGCCGCAATCGTGGGTCGACCGCGCCGTGCTGCGCCAGCCGGCGCGCGTGGTGAAGGCCGTGGACGGGATTTCCTTCCGGATTCCGCGCGGAACCACCTTCTCGATCGTCGGGGAATCAGGCTGCGGCAAATCCACGGTCGCGCGCATGGTCGTAGGCCTCCAGGCGCCGACGCGCGGCACCTTCGACTTCGCCTCCGGGCGAGGCCGCAACGGGCGCTTGCGCACGCAGATGATCTTCCAGGATCCGTTTGCCAGCCTCAATCCGCGCTGGCGCGTGGGCGATATCATTGCCGAGCCGATCCGCGAGCTCGGCCTCAGCGACAGCCGCAAGGACACCGAGCGCCGCATGCATCGGCTCCTCGAAACGGTCGGACTCGGCAGCCGCGACGCCGGCCGCTACCCGCATGAATTCTCTGGCGGGCAGCGCCAGCGCATCTCCATTGCGCGGGCGCTCGCGGCCGAGCCGGAGTTCCTGGTCTGCGACGAGCCGACGTCGGCACTCGACGTTTCGGTTCAGGCTCAGATCCTGAACCTGCTTGCCGATCTGCAGAACGACCTTGGCCTCACCTATCTGTTCATCAGCCACAATCTGTCGGCGGTGCGCCATGTGTCGGACCGGGTGGCGGTCATGTATCTCGGTCGCATTGTCGAGGAGGCCTCGACCGACGACGTATTCGATTGCCCCAAGCATCCCTATACGAAGTTCCTCTTGGGATCAGTGCCGGATCTTCTCCAACCTAATCGCGAGCGCGTGCCCGTAGCCGTCGATCTGCCGAGCCCCATAAGCCCGCCGCCCGGCTGCACCTACCATCCGCGCTGCCCCTTGGCCTCGCACCAATGCAGGACGCTGGCGCCCGATCCCGCGCTGATCGAGGCTGCCACGGTTCGTTGCCACCATGTCGCGCAAGCTCGATTTCATGATGGATGTCGGGCGGCCGTGTAGCATGCCCATCCGGGTGATCAACCCGAACCCGTTCGTAAGACGTCGCAGATTGGCAGAAAGCGGACAAAGGGCTGATGCTATGCGTGGGATAGCCGAATCACAGCCTCGCAACCCAAAAGACACCAGGACCATCTCATAACAAACGTCAACGTTTCTCTATCACAGCGCAGGCAATACGATCGCCAGCGTCGCCGGTCGGCTGGCTGGCGTAGTCGTCGGGCTTTGCGTGAACGATGATTGCCGATCCGTCCGCATCCAGCACGCTCGTCGGTCCGTCGGACAAGGTAACGTTCGAATTCAGGACATTGGCATCGAGCCTGCCATCGCTTCCGGCAAACTGATTCGGCATGTCCCCTGCATGTGGCCCATCCACGGTCATGTAGCCATGTTGGTGCTGGGCGGGCTCGAAGTGGCCACCGGCGGACTTAAACCCGTCAGCGGCGTCACACACTCCGGAGTCGTGGATGTGGAATCCGTGCTCGCCCTCAGGAACGTTCGACAGCTCAATCTCTATGAGCACGCCGCTCGCCGTTTGCGTGAGTATCGCCTTGCCGACCTGTTGACCTTGCTGATTGTGGAAGGTCGCTTCCGCTTGCTGCGGGGCCTGGGCAAGAGCCGCGGTAGAGGCGCAGACGAAGGCTAGGACGAAAGCCACCGGCTTGGTTCTGATCATTGCATCACCCCTCCTATCCTCGGCGGAACCTGGAACAAAGTGCGAAAACGAACCCATGCGCTCAAAACTCGGAATGACCGATAGAGTTGCAAGAACGCATCGTCAATGACCATGCGGCTGCGCATTCCGACGTCCCTTGAGAAAGTACGCCTCCATCGGGCCTTTGCCCTTCAGATCGATCGTTCCACAGGCCTCGAACGTGAACTTGTCCCGCAGTCTTGAATATGTCGCTGCAGAGACGTTGATTTCATTGGGCTTGCCGTGGGACTCCATGCGGCTCGCGGTGTTCACGGTGTCGCCCCAAACGTCGAAAATGAACTTGTGGGTCCCGATGATGCCGGACACGACGGGACCGGTATGGATGCCGATTCGGAGCTGGAGCTGTTCGCCGATCCGGTCGCTGGCCGCATTCAAGGCATCGCGCATGGCGAGAGCCATGTCTGCAACCGCTTCCGGATGATCGGAGCAGGGCGCCAAAAGCCCGCCAGCCAGCATGTAGGCATCGCCGATCGTCTTGATCTTCTCAAGCCCGAACCGGACGGTCAGCGCGTCGAAGTCGGAGAACAACGCGTTCAGGAGATGGACGAGCCTCGTCGCCGAAACCCGCGTCGACAGCTTGGTAAAGCCGACAAGGTCGCCGAACAGGATCGTGGCGTCCGGGACATGGTCGGCGATGACGCTTTCCCCAAGATTGAGCCGGGCGACGATCGACTCCGGCAGGATATTGACGAGCAGCGCATCGGCTCGATCCTTCTCAAGCCGAAGCTGCTCCAGGATGAGCTTCTCCCGATCGCGGAGCCGTTTCTTTTCGAGGCACGCATTCACCCGCGCATGCAACAGGACGGGGTCGAACGGCTTGCTCAGGTAGTCCTCCGCACCGGCCTCGATGCAGCGAACCGCGCTCTCGATTTCATCAAGAGCGGAGATGATCAGCACGGGAATCTCGTTGTGGCGTGCATCGCATTTCAGGCGATCGAGCACCTCATAGCCGCTCATGCCAGGCATCAGAAGGTCCAGCAGGATGAGATCGAACGGCTCCTGTTCGACCAGGGCAAGAGCCGTCTCTCCGTTCGCCGCCGCGACGACGTGATGCTCGTCCCGTGTCAGCCGGCGCGACAGCAGATCCCGGTTGGATTCATGATCGTCGACGACCAGGATTCGGCAGGCATTCTTCTTGCCCGCGATGAACGCGTCGCTGCGCGGGCGGACAATTCGCTCCAGTGCCGAGACCGTCAATGTCCCGGAATCGGTCAAGGGAATCGCTTTGCTCTCTCCGCTGGCGAATTCGACAAGGTTCTCGACACGTGCGAGCAGCCGTTTCGCCGCATTCAGGATCTTCTGGAGATCGTCCACGATTGAGCCGGCGGAGGCTGCCAGCGCATCCTCGATCAGCATCTCCCCGTATCCCTTGAGGGCCGTGAGAGGAGTCCGAAGGTCGTGGCGCAGCCTGCTTCGGAATTCATCGTAGCCGGAATCCCCGCTCTGACGCGTCACGACGCTCGGATCGAGCAGGTCATGGATGAGCCTCTGAAGATCGAGTCCAGCCTGGTGCATCTTCTGGAGATCGTCGGCGAAGTGTTGCAGGCCGCACCGGGGCGCATCCTCGATCAGGATCTCCGTGTAGCCCACGATCGCACCCGCGGGCGCGCTGAAGTCCTGGTGGACATGTGCGAGCAGCGCGACCTTGAGGAAGTTCTCGGAATCGGGGTTCTGCGCGTTGAACATCGCCCTCTGCCTCTCTCGGCAATGCCAAATGCGCCACTAGGCCTGCTTTCGCTCCAGCAGCATGGTGATCTTCCCGAGCAGGCGCGGGAGATCGATCGGCTTGATGTCGTAGTCGTCGCATCCCGCCTCGATCGCCTTTTCCCGATCGCCGGCCATGGCGTGGGCGGTCAGCGCGATGACAGGGATGGCGCGCGTGGCCGGCGCGGCTTTCACCTGTCGTGTCGCCTCCCAGCCGTCGATCACAGGCAGGCTCATGTCCATGATGATCAGGTCCGGATTCTCGCCGGAGGCCATCTCGACGGCCTGGCGGCCGTCGAGCGCCATGACAACTTCATAGCCCTTGCGGATGAGCCTGCGGGAGAGCATGTCGCGGTTCATCTCGTTGTCCTCGACCAGTAAGATCTTCGTCATTGCTGCCTCATCCTGCTAGGCGTCCACCCCCTGGTGTCGCCTGATCCTCCGAGCCCAGTGTCGGCGCGTCGCCCGACCGGCGCTGCACGCATTTGCGTATGGCGGCAACGAGGTCGTCATTCGACGTTGCCTGCTTCGCCATCACTTGTTTCGTCCTGCCCGTCAGGGTGGCGATTTCTTCCTGCATCAGCTGCTTTGCCGTCAGGACGACGACCGGCACGTCGCTCAATGCGGGCCTGTGCTGCAGCTGTCCGAGAAACTCGAAGCCATCCATGACCGGCATCATCAGATCGAGCAGGATCAGCGCCGGCGCACTGTTAGCGTCGAGCCACCGCAGTCCCTCAAGTCCGTTGTTTGCCTCCGCGACCGCGAGGCCGAGTTTCTCCAGCAGCCGCCGGGTGGCGCCGCGGGCCGCTGGGTCGTCATCGACCACCAGGACAAGGTCTGCGCCGCCTGTTCGGTACTGACGGAGCATCGAGGTCAACGCGACGCGGTCGACTGGCTTGGTCATGAAATCCGCGGCGCCGAGCGAAAATGCCAAGCCGCGGTCTTTGAGGACAGTCAGCATGATGACCGGAATATCGCGCAGGGCGGGATCCGCCTTGAGCGCGACCAGCGTCGACCAGCCATCCATCTTGGGCATCAGCACGTCGAGCGTGATCGCCTGGGGGTGATGCGCGCGCGCCTGCAGCAGGGCCTCCTCGCCCGAGCGGGCATGGATCACCCGGTAGCCTTCGCGTCCCAGGGTCATGCTCAAGAGGTCGAGGCATACCGGATCGTCATCGACTACAAGCACCGTGCCCGCTCCCGAACCGACCGCGGCGACCCGCGGTTCGAGCGGCAGCGCGCCTTCCATCGTTTGCCGGTCGGGAAGCGTGATGGTGAATGTCGAGCCCTTGCCCGGCTCGCTTTCGACGTCAATGCTCCCGCCGAGCATGTCGCAGAAATGCTTGGTGATCGCGAGGCCAAGGCCGGTCCCTCCGAAGCGCTTGGTGGTCGTGGTGTCGGCCTGCGTGAAGGCCTGGAACAGCTTCGCCGTCTCCGCGACGGTCATCCCGATCCCCGTGTCCGACACCTGGAAGCGGACGCTCGAGCCCGTCGCGGTCGGAATGCGCGTGGCCATCACGGTGATCCGGCCGCCGCTCGTGAACTTGTTGGCGTTGCTGAGCAGGTTCAAGACGCTCTGCTTGACCTTGGTCAGATCCGATCGCATCTGGCCGATGTCCGGCGGACACGCTATCTCCAGCCTGTTCCCGTTCTTGGCTGCCAGGGGCAGGATCATTGATCGGATATCCGCGATCAGCGCCGCGACATCGATATCCTCGATGTAGATGTCCATCCGGCCGGCCTCGATCTTGGACAGGTCGAGTATATCGTTGATCACGCCGAGCAGGTGCCTGCCGGCCGTCTCGATCCTGTCGATGTCCGGCAGCAGCTCCTGGAGGCCCTTGTCTCTGGCTTCCTCTTCCAGGATTTCGCTGTAGCCGATGATGGCGTTGAGAGGTGTCCTGAGCTCATGGCTCATATTGGCCAGGAACGTGCTCTTGGTACGATTGGCTTCGGTCGCCTCATCGCGGGCGATCTCGAGCCGGGCGACAAGGTCGGCAAGTTCGAGCTCGCGATGCTTCAAGGTGCTGATGTCGGCCCATGTCGTGACGATGCCTCCCTCGCGGGTTCGGTGTGAACCGACCCGGAGCCAGGTGCCATCCTCGAGCTGCAGATCCTCGTCGGCGACCGCGCTGTAATGCGAGGTGACCCGATGCGCGATCCAGGCGTCGTCACCATCCGTTCCATCGGATGCTCGTGCCCGCCGACCGGCCAGCGCCCTGACCAGCGTCTCGAATGTCACGCCCGCCGCCATCTGGTTCTCGACCTTCAGGAGCTGCCGGAGGCGGTCGTTGAATGTGATGAGCCGGTCCTCCTGGTCCCACAGGGCGAAACCATCGGAGATGCTCTGGATCGCGTCGCTCAGCCGGTTGCGCGCCAGCTCGATCTGCGCCTGCGCGCTCTTTTGCTCGGTGACATCCGTGTACATCGAGACGAAGCCGCCCCCCGGGACGGGATTTCGGCGAATCTCCAGCACGCGCCCGTCAGGCAGGGCACGGGCACCGATATATGGCTTGTCCAGGCTTGCCAGCCGCTTGCGCACCTGCTCGTCCGGATCGCCGGATCCGAAATCGCCACGTCGTGCGAGGTGGCGGATGAAATCGGCGAACGACGTGGTCTCGGTCAGAAGCGAGTCCGGAAGGGCGAGGAGATCCCGGAACTGCTGGTTCCACGCCACCAGTTTGCCGTCGGCATCGAACATCGAGACGCCTTGGGCCATGTGGTTGAAGGTTACCTGGAGGATCTGGTTTGCGGCGGTCACCTCGTCCCGGGCCGCTTCGAGCCGTCTCAGGGCTTGTTCGCGCTCGTCGGCCAGGCGGTTGCGTTCGATCAGGCTTTCCCGGAACAGCGCCAGCGTGCGAGCCATTGCCGCCAGTTCGTCGCGGCCGGACAGCGATATTTCGACGTCGGTTCGTCCGGCCGTGAGGGCCGCCATCGCCTGAGCGATCCGCCCAAGCGGCACCACGATGGAACGGAGGATCAGAACCGTCAGCGAGAGCGCGAATAGGCCGGCCGCAGCGACGATCGCCCAGGATACTCGAACGGCCTGGGCCGAACGCAGTTGTGCGGCCTCGCTCGCACGGGCCGCTTCGGCGCGCAGTCCGGCAACCATGCGTTCCAGCTGCTCATCCACCGCCGTCACATGCACGCGGGCGTCCGCCATGAGCATATTGCCGATCACGCGACGATCATCCGTGTAGGCGTCGACCGCATCGAGCGCGCGCGTCATCAGCCCGTCGACTTCATGGCGAATGGCCGCGACCGCGGTCGCATCGTACGGTTCCAGTGTCGTGAGGTGGGCGTCAAACTCGCGCTTCGCGTCTCGCGCTTTCTGCTCGGACAGATTGAGCAGGCTCACCGCCAAGTCGGTGAGCCAGTATTTCAGGTCACCGAACGATTTCTCGGCGGCGCTCGCCGTCCGCAGAATTTCGACATACCGGGCCTCGGCGACGAGCGCGTCCGCGCCTTGCTTGATGCCCCGATTGAGATAGATGCTGGTGGCAATAAGTATGATGAGCAGGGCTGCCGACAGCAGCAACAGGCGGGCGGGAATGGAGAGTCGGGACATGCCGAATACCGCCATCCGCTCAGGTCGTTGTCATTGCTGCTGACGGAAGAGCGTAATGCTGATGACCCCGCCGAGATCGCCTTCGTTCGCTCCTTCCTTCGGGTATCCCGTGATATCGACCTCGCCCTTCTTCTGCCCGTGGCAGGAAAGGCATGAGGCCGAATAGTATTCCGGCACCATCACCCTGAAGGCGTCGCGCCCGGTATTTGGCTGCGCTTGATAGAAAATCTCGCCTCGGGTCCATTTTGGATCCAGGAACTTCTCTTCGATGACCGACTGCTCCCACTCATCAGGCCTGGATTTCCGGTTCCTTACCAGCCTGGGCGGAGCCGTAACCTTGATCAGCAACTCGGTGCCGATCTTCTCTTCCAACCGCTCAGTCACCAGGCGTGCGAATATCGCCGGGATAAACCCCTTGAATCCGGTTCCCTTCTCATTGATATAGCTTTGGTTCTCATCGACGACTTCCTTGATGGCCGCCATCTCGGCTTGCAGCAGGAGGCCCTCGCGCGAAGCCGGCGAGATGGAAAGGGGATCTTTGCCGGTGGCCTTCTTGTAGTTTTCCACCGCCGCGGCCAGCACGACATCGCCGGTCAATCCCTTGTCACCGCGGTTGGCGTCATTGATCAGAGCCTGGTTGCTGGAAATGACTTCCCTGCCGGCCTGAAGCATCTTCGCCAAGCTTAAAGCGATCGCAACCTCCTCCGATTCATCAGCCCGGATCGGCGCGGCAGGGCCGATCAGACAGATGATGACCAAGGCACAGGTGATCGCGTAGACCCAATCCATCGGTCCACGCAGTATCTGCGTTTTGACAATCAGCGGCTTTCGGACATTCATTTCCGAAGCCTCCCTGTATTGAGGCGGCGCTTCGCACCTGCGCTGCGTTCGCTATGGAATCATTAACAGGCGCGGAATCTTCGCTCAGTATACGACATGAACGGCGCTCGAACGAGCAGGAACAAGCGCATCCACAGTCAAAGCAGGTAGCTGTAGGAACTTATGCTGCCGCCATCACTGCAAATACCGCTATTGCCACGACAATGAACCAGGCACTCGTAACAATATGATGTCCGCGGGCATGTTCACTGAGCACGTCGCGATATGAATCGGACGGCAGCATGGTGTTGCCTCCATTAGCGCACGTTTGAAAGCAAGCCTAAGTCGAAGCTCCAAGGCGAGATGGAGGATAGCATCCGGCGGGCTCGAATGCTGTGCGTTCGCTCACTGTGGCATTTGTGGGAAGAACGTTAACGGTGCCTGCGTGCAACCGAGGGAATGCAGTGGTTATTGCTTAATGCATTATTTTCCGTGGCTGCGGAGCGGAATGCTGGCCCGGGCTTGGCCAATCCTTCAGATCGTCGCTCACGCCAGCGTAGATCAGAGCGCCTGGATTCGGGTTCGGGCGCCAACGTTCCATTCCTTCGCGTAGCCGATATGTCTGCCCGGCCACAGCCGAGGAGGTCATTCAGAAGACGCAGGAGGCCGCCGATTACCTCGCCAAGAACAAGGAGGCTGGAATCGATATCTTCAAGACCATGAAATCGCCATTCGTCTGGAAGAGTGACGGACACGTATCCGTGTTCGACTGTACCGCCGGAAAGTTCCTCGCCAATCCGGCCAGACCGCTGGCTAACGGGATGAAACTAAGCGAGCTCGAAGATGGCGCGGGATGGCTCTTTGGCCAGAAACTCTGTGACATGGCGCAACGGCCAAAGGGCGGCTGGGTCGAATATCGCTTCATGAAACCCGGCAAAGCTGCGGTCATTCGGAAGATTGGGTACTTCAGGTCGGTTGAGGGCACGTCCTATCAGGTTGGCTCCGGCATCTATGACGATGCAGCGAAGATTGAAGACTTGCAGAAGTTGAGCGACGCCAAATACACCGTCTCACCATAGGTCAACCGTAGTTCGGTATATCGATCGTTCACGCCGGCATCTCAACCGAAATGCCAGAAGGGGAGGCTCTATGGATCAAGCTTGCAACGCTATCCGATCCGAATTCGTGCGGATCACTGACGACTTTACGATCCATTTCGAGGAGTCGGGAAGCGGCGACATGCCCATCGTTTTTATTCCGGGCTGGACGATGTCGACCAAAGTGTTCGGCCGGCAGCTGGCGCACTTCCACGAACCGAACCGCTGGCGCGCCATCTCCTATGATCCACGAGGTCGGGGGCTGACGACGAAAGCGATCGAGGGCACAGTTACCAGCAGCATGACCGCGATCTCGGAGCGTTCATCGCAGCGTTGGGCTTGAAGCGGGTGGTGCTCGTCGGCTGGTCCTATGGCGTGCTGGACGCTATGGCATATCTGGATCAGTTGGCAGCGACCACGTCCGCGCTATCGTGATCCTGAACGGCACGCCCAAACCAACAGGAAAGTACTCGACGACAGAGTGGGCGGAGACCGAGGAGAGTCGCCGCTGGGGCACGATCACACCCATCGAGGACCGCGCCACGTTCCATCGGGAAATCGCGCCGTGTATGCTGGAGGACGCGAGCCCCGAGAACATCAGAGGGATTGCCGCCACAACTGCAGGGTCGCCCTGTTCTGCTTCTCCGTTTGCGCCGTATAGCCCTTTTTTTCTTCGGTGTTGCGGCACTCTCGGCGAAGAACGCTTCGACGTGCTCTGAGAAACCTGGCGAGGGCTTGAGGCGTACATTGGGATCTGCACGTTCGTCGGTCTGCGCCGGCATAGTGGGCGCCGACTCCTCAAGGACTGCGAGTCCTGTTTCCATAGCTGCCCGCCTCAGCTTGAGCAGGGCGAGCGAATTGGGCGACATCAAGATGCCCTGCTTATTCAGAGCTTTGTCGAGCAGCGGTATTGTGAGCCTCGTGTCGTTTCGCTGCAGGGCATCTGTCCAGCTCGCTTTCAGCTCCTCGAGGCTCCCCAGCTCTCCGATTTGCTTCATGCGCTGCCTGCCGCTCCTCATAAATGGCGCGCGCGTCGGGGTCGGCCGCCAGAGTGGCTTGTTCCTTCGCGAACCGCGCATTCAGTTCTTCTAACGAGGTAGGGGCATTCCGGAGCATTTCGATCTGCTGGGCCTCGGATGGTATCCAGCTGATCAGCTCCATGAGTTCGAGACGCTTCCTGATCAAGTCGCGAAAGGACTGAAGGATGGCTTCCTGCTGTTCGCTGGTGAGTGTCCTTGTGACCTGTTCCATGACATTGAATATCTCGTCAAAATGTACAGCCAGGCACCGCGACAGCTGGCGCGCACGCTTCGGATCGCGTGTGCGGAGGCTGAGTATCAGGTGCGACCGGCCGAATATCTTGGCGGCGCGTCCTGGTAGGCGCCTGCGCCAGAAGATCATCGAGCCACGGTTACAGAGATATGAAGCGGTCACAGCACCTCACTTCGGCGCTGTGCAACCAGCCTGTAGTACAGGTCTGTGGTACAAGGCAGGGCCCGTCAAAGGGTCCGGCCCTGATTATCGTGATATTTCAATTGGTTGGCGGTTTCGTGGCTGGGGGACTAGGATTCGAACCTAGACTGGCGGAGTCAGAGTCCGCTGTCCTACCGTTAGACGATCCCCCAACTAAGGGCTTGTGATCGCTCTCTTATTGGGCTGCCGCGACGGCGTGCGTCGCTGCTGCAACGTTCTGTTCACGTTCCGGTCGCGGTTCTAGTCCAGCGGGCCGGACTCGTCAACCCAAACCTCGAACCACATCCAGGCGCGCCGGTCCGCCTCCGTCAGGCGATGGCGCGACGTGGCTGACAGAGAGCAGCGGCATATCCTCGAATAGTACCGGCCCGCGCTTCTTGAGATCCGCAAGCTTCAACATACTAGAGAAGAAAACCTGACCAGCTTCGAGCGCGATTCCGATCTATCTCGAACCGGCGATCGCACTCCTTGGACGTGCATCGGAAAGCGAAGCGATAAAGTCGCTGAAGCGCGCGCCCTGGATTGCGACGTGATCGTGCAGGGCGCGGCCGGCAGCGTCCTCGCTCCCGTCCAGCAATGCGGCCACGACCTGTTCGTGTTCTGCGAACGACCTGGCGACCCGGTTCCGCACGCGCAACTGCAGTCGGCGATAGGGTTTCAGCCGGCGATGCAGCGCGCTGCACTGCTCGAACAGGAACTGGCTGTGGCTCGCCTGGTAGATGGCGAAGTGGAACCGCTCGTTCTCATAGTAATAGGCATCGCTGTCACCGGCTCCCGCCGCCCGGCGGCATGCTTCGTGGGTGTCCATGATCGCCTGCATGTCGGCATCCGTGTGACGCCGGGTCGCGAGCCGGCCGGCGAGTCCTTCGAGCTCCGCCATCACTTCGAACATCTCGATGAGGCGCTCGGCCCCGACGCTGGCGACAATCGCTCCGCGCCGCGGCCGCACTTCGACGAGACCGGCGGTCGAGAGCTGAAGCAACGCCTCGCGGATGGGCGTGCGTGACACGCCGAAGCGGTTTGCCAGGGCCACTTCATCCAAGCGATCTCCGGGCTCCCATTGCCCGGTCAGGATCTCGTTCTCGATCTCGTCCCGCAGCCTCTGGCTGATATTGCCCGACATTTCACCCTCTGCATGCCCATCGGCACAGATTGTATACAAGACGGTTGACATTGTCGACATATCAGCTTTTCATCGCAGAAGGTCGCTAGACCCAACCAAACAAAACATCAGCGGAGGAGAGACCCATGCGACAGCTCACTGCGGCGCTGCTTGGCGCCACCGGTATTCTGGTCTGCCTGACCGGCGCGGCTCACGCGGAGACCGTGCTCAAGGCCTCGCATCAGTTCCCGGGCGGCAAAGGCGACCCGCGCGACGAGATGGTGCAGATCATCGCGCGCGAGGTCGAGAAAGCGAATGTCGATCTCAAGATCCAGATCTATCCCGGCTCGTCCTTGTACAAGCCGAACGAGCAGTGGGGCGCGCTGACCACCGGCGCGCTCGATATGTCATCCTTTCCGCTCGACTACGCCTCGGGTCGCCATCCGCAATTCTCGGCGACCTTGATGCCGGGTTTGGTCGGCAATTTCGATCGGGCCGAGCGGCTCAACGATTCGCCGTTCATGGAGAGCATCAAGAAAGTGGTCGAGGATGCCGGCGTGATCGTGATTGCGGATGCCTGGCTGTCCGGCGCCTTTGCGTCGAAGGAAGGCTGCATCACGGCCCCCGATACGGTGCAAGGGCAGGTCATCCGGGCCGCGGGCCCGGCCTTCGAGCAGATGCTCGCGGCCGCTGGCGCCTCGATCGCCTCGATGCCTTCGTCCGAAATCTACTCGGCCATGCAGACCGGCGTGCTCGATGCGACCAACACCTCGTCCGCCAGCTTCGTCTCCTACCGGCTGTACGAGCAGGTGAAGTGCCTGACCGCTCCCGGCGAGAACGCGCTCTGGTTCATGTATGAGCCGGTGCTGATGTCGAAGAAGGTCTATGAGAGCCTGACGCCGGAGCAGCAGAAGGCGATCATGGATGCCGGCAAGGCGTCGGAGGCGTATTTCTCGGCCGAGATCCGCAAGGGCGACGATAAGATGGTCGATACCTTCAAGAAAGCGAACGTCGAGGTCGTCGAGATGTCCAAGGAAGATTTCGATGCCTGGCTCGCGGTGGCCAGAGAATCCTCCTACAAGAAATTCGCCGAGGAGGTGGACGGCGGCGACAAGCTGATCGAGCAGGCCCTGGCCGTGCAATAGCCCGTTTCATCCGCCGCGCCCATGGGGCGGTCGAACCCACCCCATGGGCATTCCTGCCCCAACCGAGACGGAGCTGAACCGTGATCCGTTCCTTCATCGCTTTCTCGGACGGATTGTCTCGCATCGGCGGCATCGCCGCGACCCTCCTGCTGGTCGCTGCCATGGTGGTGATTTCGGAGATGATCTTTCTGCGCTACGTGTTCCGCGCGCCCACCTACTGGGAAACCGACTTCGTCGTGTTCTCGGCCACCGCCGCGATCTTCATCGGTGCGCCCTACGTGCTGCTGCGCAAGGGCCATGTCGGCGTCGATGTCATCGAAACGCTCCTGGGCGATCGCGCACGCCGTCGCCTGCGGCTGGTCGGTTCGGTGTTCGGCCTCCTGTTCTGCGCAGCCATGCTCGTGACCTGCGCCCATTTCGTCTACGAGGCCTACATTGGCGGATGGAAGCATCCCAGCGTGTGGGCGCCCCGGCTGTGGATCCCGATGCTGTCGATGCCGGTGGGCTTCGGGCTGTTGTGCCTGCAGTACATCGCCGAAATGCTGAAGCTGTCGGGCGCCAAGGGCGCGGCGCCAGCGGTCGAGGAGCGGCACGCATGAGCCCCACACTTTCCGGCATCCTGATCCTCATTTCGCTGTTCGCGCTCCTCGGCACCGGCATGCCGATTGCCTTTGCCCTCGGCCTGTCGGCAGTTGCCGCCATCGCGCTGGAAGGCGGCATGATCGGCTTCCTGGCGCTGCCCGAGACCCTGTTCGCCGGGATCGGCAACCTGGCCTACGTCTCGATCCCGATGTTCGTGCTGATGGGTGCGGCAATCGCGGCGTCTCCGGCGGGCAAGGATCTCTATTCCGCGCTCGACCGCTGGCTCAACCGCGTGCCCGGCGGCCTCATCATCTCCAACATCGGCGCCTGCGCCATCTTCTCGGGCATGACGGGATCGTCGCCCGCGACCTGCGCGGCGATCGGCAAGATGGGCATCCCGGAGATGATGGGGCGGGGCTATCCGTCCTCGGCGGCGTGCGGCTCCATTGCCGCGGGTGGGACGCTCGGGATTCTCATTCCCCCATCCGTGACCATGATCGTCTATGGCATCGCGACCGAGACATCGATCGGCCGGCTGTTCCTCGCCGGTGCGCTGCCCGGACTGATGCTGGTCGTCATGTTCATGATCTGCGCGCTGATCCAGTGCCGCCGCCAGGGCTATGGTTTCGCCGATCGTGCGCTTCGGTTCTCGTTCGCGGAAAAGCTCCGGCCGCTGCCGCGGGTCCTACCGTTCATCCTCATCATCATCGGCACGCTCTATGTGCTCTACGGCGGGATCGCCACGCCGTCGGAAGCGGCCGGCGCCAGCGCGTTCTTGACTCTCGCCGTCGTCGTCATCGTCTACCGGCTGTTCCGGATGCGGGCGGTTTCCGACATCTTCGCCACCGCCATGCGGGAAAGCGTCATGATCATGATGATCATGGCCTCGGCCGAGCTGTTCGCCTTCGCGCTCTCCTCGCTGTTCATCACCCAGACGGTGGCCGCCGCCATCGCGGACATGGAGGTCAACCGCTGGGTCCTGATGCTCATCATCAACATCTTCCTTCTGGTGGCAGGCATGTTCCTGCCGCCCGTTGCTGTCATCGTCATGTCGGCACCGCTGTTGTTCCCGATCGTGACGCAGGCCGGCTTCGATCCCTACTGGTTCGCCGTGGTCCTCACCATCAACATGGAGGTGGGGTTGATCACGCCGCCGGTCGGGCTCAACCTGTTCGTGATCAACGCCATCGCACCGCAGGTGCCGACCAAGGACATCCTGTGGGGATCGCTGCCCTATGTTCTTGCCATGTTCGTGGGGATCATCATCCTGTGCTTCGTTCCCGAGATCGCGACCTGGCTGCCTGATGTGGTGATGGGCCCCGCACTATGAAGAGCGCGTTCTTCGCCGATCTGCTGCAGAGCATCGCGGACCGCGGGCGGGAACTGCTCGGCCGCGCGCGGCGAAACGACGGGCTTACGCACGGCGATCTCGCGGTCGCCTGCGAGACCCTGCTCTCCAGCCGCGGCGAAGCGTCCGGGGTCGCGCTGGCGCGCGAGATCCTGACCCGATGGGAGGCGCTGGACGAATCGGCGCGGCTGGAGTTCCTCAAGGCGCTGGCGGAGCGCTTCGGGCCCGATTTCCGCCGCATCGACGATGCGGTGGCGGCCTATACCAGGGACCGGAGCGCAGCAACCGCGCAGCAACTGCACGGCGCTGCGGAGGCGCGCCGCCAGGAGCTGATCCGCCGCCTCAATCTGGCGCCCGGCGGAACCGAGGCGCTGGTCGAGATGCGCGAGCTGCTGTTGAAGCACCGCTCGGACCATCCCGAGCTTCCGTTGGTCGATGCCGATTTCGCGCATCTGTTCTCGTCCTGGTTCAACCGGGGCTTCCTCGTGCTGCGCAGCATCGGCTGGTCGACGCCGGCCAACATCCTCGAAAAGATCATCAGATACGAAGCGGTCCACACCATCCGCGATTGGGATGAGCTGCGCCGCCGCCTCGAGCCAGGCGACCGGCGCTGCTTCGCGTTCTTTCATCCGCAGCTGACGGACGACCCCCTGATCTTCGTGGAGGTCGCGCTGACGCAAGACACGCCGTCGGCCATTGCCGATCTGCTGGTGAAAGAACGAACGCCGATCACCGCCGGCGAGGCGACGACAGCGGTGTTCTATTCGATCTCCAACTGCCAGGAGGGGCTGCGCGGCATTTCCTTCGGCAACTTCCTCATCAAGCAGGTCGTGGACGAGCTGCGCCGGGAGCTGCCGGGGCTGGAGAATTTCGTGACCTTGTCGCCGGTCCCGGGCTTTGCTGCCTGGCTCGAGCGCGAACGGCAGGCGGAGTCCTCGCCGGCGCTGTCGCCGGAGGACCAGCGCACACTCGCCGCCTTGGACCGGGAGGACTGGCACATGGATCCGCCGGAGGGCCTGCACAAGGCGCTGGTCTCAGCGGCAGCGTACTACTTCCTCAAGGCGCGCACCCCCAAGGGCACTCCGGTCGATCCGGTTGCGCGCTTCCATCTCGGGAACGGCGCGCGGCTGGAGCGTCTCAATTTCCTGGGCGATCTGTCGCCGCGTGCGCTGGCGCAGGCTCATGGCCTCATGGTGAACTATTGCTACCGGCTGGACGACATCGAGAAGAACCATGAGCTGTTCGTCAGCAAGGGACAGGTCGCGGCGGCCCCGGACGTTCGCCGCCTGCTGCGCGAGGATCGCGTGCCGCGCACCCTGGTCCTCGCCTCCGACGAGCAGAGCGCGAAGCAAATCTCGTCACCGGAAAATCCTGCGGCGGTTGCGCGCGATCCGGTGCGGTCATGAACCACCTGTTCGAGCAGTTTCGACGGCACATCCCGGGCGCCGGCGCCCGGTTCCTGGAGCTGCCGGACGGCACGGTCGTGACCTACGGCGACATGCTGGCCCGTTCCGCCCATCTTGCGCATGCCCTTGCCGCGCGTGGCGTGAAGCCGGGGGATCGGGTCGCCGTGCAAGTGGAGAAATGTCCCGGCGCGCTCATGCTCTATCTCGCCTGTGTGCGCGCTGGCGCGGTGTTCCTTCCATTGAATGTCGCCTACACGTTGGTGGAGCTCGACTACTTTTTCGCCGACGCGGAGCCTCGGTTGGTGGTCTGCGATCCGGGCCGTGAAGGTGACATCAGCCCGATCGCGACCAAGGTTGGCGCTGCAGTCGATACATTGGCCGGCGGCGGCGAGGGATCGCTGAACGAGATCGCCAATCTCAGCGACCCGACCTTCGCGGACATGGCGCGCGGTCCCGACGACCTCGCGGCCATACTCTATACGTCCGGCACCACCGGCCGCTCGAAGGGCGCGATGCTGAGCCACGAGAACCTGGCGTCGAACGCACGCGTGCTGGCGGAGGCGTGGCGCTTCACATCCGCCGACGTGCTGCTCCATGCGCTGCCGATCTTTCATACCCATGGCCTGTTCGTTGCCACCAACGTGACGCTGATGGCGGGCTGCTCAATGCTTTTTCTTCCGCGGTTCGACGTGGACGAGATGCTGCGCCTGATGCCGCGCGCCAGCTGCATGATGGGGGTGCCGACCTTCTATACGCGCCTGCTGCAAAGCCCACGCCTGACGCGCGAGGCGACGGCTCACATGCGCTTGTTCGTCTCGGGTTCCGCGCCTTTGCTGGCCGACGTGCACGAGCAATGGCGCGCGCGCACCGGCCATGCGATCCTCGAGCGTTATGGCATGACCGAAACGAACATGAACACATCGAACCCGTACGATGGCGACCGGGTCGCCGGCACCGTCGGGCTTCCCCTCTCTGGCGTCAATCTGCGCGTCAGCGATCCGGAAACCGGCACTCCGCTGCCGCAGGGTGAGATCGGCATGATCGAGGTCAAGGGCCCCAACGTGTTTCGCGGCTATTGGCGCATGCCCGAAAAGACCAAGGCCGAGTTCCGTCCCGATAACTTCTTCATCACGGGCGACCTCGGAAAGATTGATGATCGTGGTTACATCCACATCGTCGGCCGCGAGAAGGACCTGGTGATATCGGGGGGATACAACGTCTATCCCAAGGAGGTGGAAAACGAGATCGATGCGATCGCCGGCGTGCTGGAAAGCGCCGTCGTTGGAATCCCGCATCCGGACCTCGGGGAGGGGGTTGTGGCAGTGGTCGTCAAGAACGCCGGCTCCTCTCTGACGGAGGGCGAGGTCCAGCGGTCGCTTGACGGCCGCTTGGCAAAGTTCAAGCAGCCGAAACGGGTCTTTTTCGTCGAGGATTTGCCGCGCAACACCATGGGCAAGGTGCAGAAGAGCGAAATACGCCGGCAGTACGGCGCGGTATTCGGCAAGGGCAGGTAAACCCGTGTGCAGCCGTCTTTTCTAGTCTGGCGCCGCTATGACGACCGCGCCCGCCATTCCCGACGCTCCGTTCAACCGGCCCCGGCATGAAGGGACGGGCTATCTCAAGCTGCTGCGCCGGCTGCACGCACTGAAGCGGCCGCGCAGCTATCTGGAGATCGGCACCGCGGCGGGCAAGACGCTGGCCATGGCACGCTGCGCCAGCATCGCGATCGATCCGCGATTTCGGCTGCAACGCGATGTACGCCAGGGCAAGGCGGCGGGCAATACGGGAGGCAAGCCGGCGTGCCGCCTGTTCGAGATGACAAGCGATGCCTTCTTCGCCGCGCAAGATCCAACGGCGCTGTTCGGTGGGCCGATCGATCTCGCCTTCATCGACGGCATGCATCATTTCGAGTTCGCATTGCGCGACTTCATGAATATCGAGCCGCATTGCCGGCCGGATTCGCTGATCGTGCTGCACGACTGCCTGCCGGTCGATGCGCACATGGCGCGGCGCGATCCGCGCGACCGGTCGCGCGCCGCCGACGCCCACTATCCGAACGCCTGGGCCGGCGACACCTGGAGGGCGCTGTGGATCCTGCAGCGCTACCGTCCCGACCTGCGCATCTTCGCGTTCGACGCGCCGCCGAGCGGGCTGGTGGTCGTGACCAACCTCGACCCAGGGTCCACGCTGCTCAAGCAGCGCTACCACGACGTGATCGACGCCGCCGACGCGATCGATCTCGCCGGGTTCTATGCCGGCTTCGAAGTTCTTCCGACCGCTGCGCTCCGCCGCCCATCGTGGCTCTGGTCTCTGCTGAGGCCGCGCCGCTTCGACTTCAGCACCCATCTGGCGCCGAGCTAGCTAAGCGCCACCTGAATCCGCCGATCCGACCAGCCTTAACTTTGCCGCCGTCTGCCTGTAAACTCCTCCGCGAAGTGCTGGCGCGATTGCCCTGCTCGGGAGAATTTCGAGCGCGTTCAAGGGCTTGACGCTGCCGGCCAGGAGCTAAGAGTGCCGGATCGAACCCCCGCCGACGGGGCTGAGGCGCTGTCTCGGACACGCGCCGCCAGGCCCGGGCAAGTCATGGCGGCCCTTGATCTGGGAACCAACAATTGCCGCCTTTTGATCGCGCGGCAGGGCAATTCCGGGTTCCAGATCATCGATGCCTTCTCACGCATCGTCCGCCTGGGCGAGGGCGTGTCGCAGAGCGGCGCCCTGTCGGCTGCCGCCATGGACCGGACCATCGAAGCCTTGAAGGTGTGCTCCGCCAAGATGCAGCGGCGCAGCGTCTCCCTGATGCGCTCGGTTGCGACCGAGGCCTGCCGGCGGGCCGCCAACGGCCTCGAATTCCTGGAGCGCACCCGCGCCGAGACCGGCGTCGATCTCGAGATCATCACCACCTCGGAAGAAGCGAAGCTCGCCTTCTCCGGCTGCATGCCGCTGCTGGACCGCGCGCGGCCCTATGCCATCGTGTTCGACATCGGCGGCGGCTCGACCGAGCTCGGCTGGATCCATCTCGAGCATGGGCGGCATCCGCGCATCATCGCCTGGCACTCGATTCCGCTCGGCGTCGTGACCCTGACGGAGCGGTTCGGCGCCGAAGCCGCGCCAGACGAAAGCGCCGCCGAATTCTATGAGCGCATGGTGGAGGAGGTGCAGGACAACCTGGCGCCCTTCGCCCAGGCGATCGGCGCCCATCGCCTGATCGCGCGCAGCCAGGTGCAGCTGCTCGGCACCTCCGGCACCGTGACCACGCTATCCGGCATCCAGATGGGCCTCGCGCGCTACGACCGCTCGGTGGTCGATGGCTCGTTCCTGGAGTTCGGCGACGTCGAACGCATCAGCATGCGCCTGTCGGAGCAGAACTGCGGCGAGCGCGCCACCAACCCCTGCATCGGCACCGAGCGCTCCGATCTGGTCGTCTCCGGCTGTGCGGTGCTGTCGGCGATCTGCCGGCAATGGCCGATCGGGCGCCTGCGCGTCGCCGACCGCGGCGTGCGCGAGGGCATTCTCATGAGCCTGATGACGGGGACGGCACCCGACAGCGTCTATCGCCGTGGCCTCAACGGAACGCATCTATGACTCAGCGGCGCAGCAGCGGCCGTGGCGGCCCGCGTGGCGGGGGCGGACACGAGCGCAACCTGGCGCGGCCCAGCGGGCGCGGTCTCACCGTGCGCGTGAAGACCGCCGGAAAGCGCAGCGTGTCCTCGACGCGCTGGCTGGAGCGGCAGCTCAACGATCCGTATGTCTCGGAAGCCAAGAAGCAGGGCTATCGCTCGCGCGCGGCCTTCAAGCTGCTGCAGCTCGACGACAAGTTCCATGTCCTGAAGGAGGGCGCGCGCGTGGTCGATCTCGGCGCCGCGCCCGGCGGCTGGTGCCAGGTGGCGGTCGACCGCGTCGGCGCGCGCGGCAAGGTGGTCGGCATCGATCTGCTGCCGATGGATCCGATTCCCGGCGCCGACCTCATCCAGATGGATTTCATGAGCGAGGAGGCGCCGGACGAATTGCAGCGCCGGCTCGACGGCCTCGCCAACGTGGTGCTGAGCGACATGGCGGCCTCCTCCACCGGCCATTCGCAGACCGATCATCTCAAGATCATGGCGCTCGCCGAGGCCGCCTATGACTTTGCCAAGGATGTCCTGGCGGAGGGCGGGGCCTTCATCTGCAAGGTGCTGCAGGGCGGGGCGACCGGCGAGCTCCTGAAGCGGCTGAAGCGCGATTTCGCCGACGTAAAGCACGTGAAACCACCCGCGAGCCGCAGCGATTCGGCGGAGATCTACGTGGTGGCGCTGGGCTTCCGGGGGTAAGGCCGGCTTTCGTCGGCGGCCCGATTGCGCTGAAAACGAAAGGGCATTCGCGGCTGCTTTTCCCACGGAATCATTGAGAAATCCGCCTGCAATCCGCGCATAGCGGCCCCGACCCAACGAGCGCCCGAATCACCTTGTGGCAGGGCGCTTCCTCTGTATGATGGCGCGCCAACTCAAGCCGGCCCCGATCCCAATGGTGGGCGGCCCCGAACTTTAGAGGGTTGGCATGCAAATCCGCGACGCATTCACCTTTGACGACGTGCTCCTGGAGCCCGGCGCCTCCTCGGTGCTGCCGGCCCAGGCCGACACCCGCTCCAAGCTCACCAGGCGTATCGCCCTCAACATCCCGCTGATGTCCTCCGCCATGGATACGGTGACCGAGGCGCGCATGGCCATCACCATGGCCCAGCACGGCGGCATGGGCGTCATCCACAAGAACCTCGACATCGCGCGCCAGGCCGAGGAAGTGCGCAAGGTGAAGCGCTTCGAAAGCGGCATGGTGGTGAATCCGCTCACCATCAACCCCGAGGCGACGCTGGCCGACGCGCTCGACCTCATGAAGCGGCACGAGATCTCCGGCATCCCGGTGGTGGAGAAGGGCAGCGGCAAGCTGGTCGGCATCCTGACCAACCGTGACGTGCGCTTCGCCAGCGACATGGGCGAGAAGGTCGCCAGCCTCATGACCAAGGACAAGCTGGTGACGGCCAAGCCCGGCATCGGTCATGACGAGGCGCGCCGCCTGCTGCACCAGTATCGCATCGAGAAGCTCCTGGTGGTCGACGATGCCTATCGCTGCATCGGCCTCATCACCGTCAAGGACATGGAAAAGGCCCAGGCCTTCCCGCACGCCTGCAAGGACGAGAACGGCCGCCTGCGCGTCGCCGCGGCGACCGGAGTCGGCGACGACGGCCTGAAGCGCGCGGAGGCGCTGCTCGAGGCCGGCGTCGACGTCGTCGTGATCGACACCGCGCACGGCCATTCCAGGGGCGTGCTCGCCGCCATCGATGCGGTGAAGCGCCTCTCCAACGATTGCCAGGTGGTGGCCGGCAACATCGCGACCGGCGACGGCGCGCAGGCGTTGATCGATGCCGGCGCGGACGCCGTGAAGGTCGGCATCGGCCCCGGCTCGATCTGCACCACGCGCGTGGTTGCGGGCGTCGGCGTGCCGCAGCTGACCGCGCTGGTCGATGCGGTCGAGCGCGCGCATCGCGCCGGCATCCCGGTGATCGCCGACGGCGGCATCAAATATTCCGGCGACTTCGCCAAGGCGATCGCGGCGGGCGCGGACTGTGTGATGGTCGGGTCCTTGCTCGCTGGCACCGACGAAAGCCCGGGCGAGGTATTCCTCTATAACGGCCGGTCCTACAAGTCCTATCGCGGCATGGGATCGCTCGGCGCGATGGCGCGCGGCTCGGCAGACCGCTACTTCCAGGAGGAAATCGGCGATCAGCTGAAGCTGGTGCCCGAAGGCATCGAGGGCCGCGTGCCGTACAAGGGCGCTGCCGGCACCGTGATCTACCAGCTGGTCGGCGGCCTGCGCTCGGCGATGGGCTACACCGGCAACGCTACCATCCCCGACATGCAGGCCAAGTGCCGCTTCGTGCGCATCACCAACGCGGGGCTGAAGGAGAGCCACGTCCACGACGTGCAGATCACCCGCGAAGCGCCGAACTACCGGCAGAATATGTGAGGCCGCGTGCGGGAGCGGTGCGACATCGCTGACGACGGAACACCGAACCCCCGGCCGAAGGCCGGGGTTGTCGGTTGTGGAGCGGACACTCGCCGTCTCAACACACTCTCCCGTCATGGCAAGGCTTGGCCTTGCCATCCACGAGTTTCCGTGAGCGAGACCGCGCTGTTGCAGGCAAACTCGTGGATCCCAAGGCCAAGCACCGTCGGCGAAGGCCGACATTCGTCGGCGGGGATGACGGGTGGGAAGTGGCGGGGGAAGGTGCGATGACCCCCGGCGCGCGGTTGCAAGCGGCGATCGACCTGCTGCATGCGATCCACGGCGGCAGCGCGCCGGCCGATCGCGCGACCGCGGCGTTCTTCCGCACCCGCCGCTACATCGGCGCCAAGGACCGGCGCGAGGTGCTGGACCGCGCCTATGCGGTGCTGCGCCGGCGCGCCGCGCTCGACTGGTGGATCTGGAAAAGCGGGCAGGCGCCGCAGGACCGCGACCGCGCGCGGCTGATCGCCTCGCTCGCACTGCTCGACGGCTGGACCGCCGACCGCATCGCCGGCTCGTTCGACGGCATCGACTACCATCCGCCCAAGCTCGACGAGGCCGAGCGCTGGATCGCCAAGACCGTGGCGGGCAAGGCGATCGAGAACGGCGAGCAGCCTGCCGACGTGCGCGGCGAATATCCAGACTGGATCGCGCCCTTGCTTCGGAAGCGCTTCGGCGACCGCATGGATGCGGAGATGCGCGCGGCCATCACCGCCGCTTCGACCGATCTGCGCGTCAACACCATCAAGGCGACGCGCGAGGAGGCGATCGCTGCGCTGAAGGCGGAGGGCGTCACCGCCATGCCGACGCAGCTGTCGCCGGTCGGCCTGCGCGTGCACGGCCGGCCGCCGCTCGCCACCATGCAGGTGTTCAAGGACGGCCTGATCGAGGTGCAGGACGAAGGCTCGCAGCTGGTCGCGCTGCTGGCCGACGCCGGGCCCGGCATGCGGGTCGCCGATTTCTGCGCCGGCGCGGGCGGCAAGACCCTGGCGATGGCCGCGCAGATGCGGAACAAGGGCAAGATCGTCGCCTGCGACGTGCTGGAAGGCCGCATCGAGCGCGCGGCGGTGCGCTTCAACCGCGCCGGCGTGCACAATGTCGAGCGCAAGGCCCTGAGCAGCGAGCGCGACCAGTGGGTGAAGCGCCACGCCGGCACCTTCGACCGCGTGCTGGTGGACGCGCCCTGCACCGGCACCGGCACCTGGCGCCGCAACCCGGATGCCAAGTGGAAGCTGTCGGCCCAGGACCTCGAAGAGCTCGAGCAGGTCCAGCGCAACATCCTCGACAGCGCCTGGCGCCTGGTGAAGCCGGGCGGCCGTCTGATCTACGCGACCTGCTCGCTGCTGGTGGAGGAGAACGAAGCGCAGATCGAGGCGTTCCTGGCCGCGCATGCGGACTTCAAGCTGGTGCCGATCGCGGATGTGTGGAGCGAAGCCATCAGCGAAGCAGCGCCCCTTTCTGTCGTCCCGGCCGAGCGCAGCGAGAGCCGGGACCCATGCGACGCCTCCGCGGCGCCGAACCACCGTATGGGTCCCGGATCACGCCGCCTTGCGGCGGCTGTCCGGGATGACAATGGGGGGAGTGGGGACGGCGATGCGATGCAGGCCATGCTTTCCCTCACGCCGGCGCAGCACGGCACCGACGGCTTCTTCGCTGCGGTGCTGGAGCGCGTGAAGGTGCCGAAATGACCTTCGCCGTCCGCCCCGCTGTCGCCGCCGACGCCCGCGCCATCGCGGAGATCCACTATGCCGGCTGGGAGATCGCCTACGCGAACGTCGTGTCCGACGAGCAGATGGCCGCCAAGCAGCCGGAACGCCGCATCCCATTCTGGCAGGCGCGCATCGCCGATCCCAAGGATGTCGTGCTGATCGCCGAGGACGAGACCGGCAAGGCGCAAGGCTTCGTCCATGCCGGCGACGTGCTCGCGCACGATGTCCGCACCGGCGGCCTCACCGGCTATGACTGCGAGATCTACTCGCTGCATTGCCGGATGGGCGTGCAGGGCCGGGGCCTCGGCCGCCTCATCATGGCCGAGACCGCCTACACCTTCCGCGAGCGCGGCCGCACCGCGCTGATGCTGTGGGCCTACCGCGACAACGCCTATCGCCGCTTCTACGAGAAGATCGGCGGGCAGATCCTCGCGGAAGGGTTCGACGATGACATTCCGGATGTGGCCTATGGCTGGCGACTGACCGATCTGATGTCAGGCGGCGCAACGGCGTACGCAATCCGAAAGACGCCGCCATGAGCCGGTGGCGAAAGGCTGCGGATCTGGTGGTGACGATCCTGTTGGTCCTGATCCTGGCCGTGGCCGTTCTCGGTTTCTTCCTGATCGAGGACCGCGCGGGCTCCGGATATGTGGTGATCGGCCTCGTCCTGTTCTTCGGCTCCTTCGTCAAGCTTGGCGCGATCGCCTTTCTGCGGTTGAGGGACGGGCAGTATGCCGCTGCGGCACAGGATGCACGCCAGACCATGCGCCTCAGTCGTCCTGACGCCGATACCCGCGCGATGATCGCCTGCATGTGGGTGGCGGTGCCGGGGGCCGGCCTCATCAGCCTGGGCGGCGCGGAAATCTCGTTCGGCCTGCTCATGCCTTCGGTGGCACTGGCGCTGTTTGGCGGGCTGGCGATCGCGACGACGATGAGCTTCATCCGCAAAGGCCCGTTGAGGCTGGTTCTCTCGCCGGACGGATTGCAGAGCAACCGGTTCGGCGACGTCACGATCGCCTGGCCCGATATCCGGTCTGCCGAGCTCAGGCGTTTCGGCCGTTTCGGCACGTTGAAGGTGATACTCCTGAAGCTGGTCGACGAGGCGAAGTATCTGCCACGCGGCAATCAGCCCGCCTGGGCATGGGGCGATCGCCTGATCCTCGGCACATCGTTCGCCATCCCCATGAGCCTCGACGTCTCCGCCAACCTTGTGCTGCGCGCGATCAAAGCTCGCTTGTCCGCCTTTGGCTCGGCGGTGCCTGCAAATCCTGCCATGAAGGAAACTCAATGACCGACCGCATCCTCATCCTCGATTTCGGATCGCAAGTGACCCAGCTGATCGCGCGGCGGGTGCGCGAAGCCGGGGTCTATTGCGAGATCCTGCCTTTCAACGCCGACCCGAAGCGCATCGCCGCGTTCAAGCCGAAAGGCATCATCCTCTCCGGCTCGCCGCATTCGGTGCATGCCGAGGGCGGGCCGCAGGCGCCGGACGTGGTGTGGGACTCGAAGCTGCCGGTGTTCGGCATCTGCTACGGCCAGCAGGCGATGTGCCATCAGCTCGGCGGCAAGGTCGAGCCGCACGAGCATCGCGAGTTCGGCCGCGCCGAGCTCGAGATCACCGAGCATTGCGACCTGTTCGACGGCTTCTGGACCAAGGGCACCAGGGACCAGGTGTGGATGAGCCACGGCGACCGCGTGACCGCGATCCCGCCCGGCTTCCGCGTGGTCGGCGTCAGCAAGGGTGCGCCGTTCGCCGCCATCGCCGACGAGGCGCGCCATTACTATGGCGTGCAGTTCCACCCCGAGGTGGTGCACACA
>DATFDU010000008.1:0-9568 GCA_035251915.1 Dongiaceae bacterium
CGACACCACCACGGTCAGCCACAGGCGGTCGCCCACCACCTCGTTGACCGGCAGCGAATGCTCGAAGCTGAAGCCGAGATCGCCCTGGACCAGGCCGCCGGCCCATTTGAGATACTGCATGTAGAACGGCAGATCGAGGCCGTAGGTCTTGCGCAGGAACTCGATCTTGGCCGGATCGACGGCTTCGCCCTGCGATTCGAGCTGGGCGATATAGGTCTCGATCCAATCGCCCGGCGGCGCCTGGATGATGACGAAGATGGCGATGCTGATGACGATCAGCGTCGGGATCATCACCAGCAGGCGTTGGACGAAATACCGGAACATGCCAGATGTTACTGCTCGGCAACTGTGCTCAAGGGCCGCCGCTCGTCCAGCCAGAAGGTGTCCGGCTTGTAGACGCCGAACTGGGCGCCCGGCTCCCACGACCAGATCGCCTTCTCCGGCACGTTGTGCAGGTGACGGTTCACCACCACCGGCTGCGGCACGTTGGCGACAGTGCCGATGGTATAGACCTGGTCGGTCCAGATCGCCAGGATCTGCTCCCAGACCTTGGTGCGCGTCTCGGTGTCGAGGGCCTCGCGCCACTGGTCCATCAGGCCGGACAGCTTCTGCGCCTCCGGCATGTCGACCTTCTCGCCGGACTCGCCGGAGGTCTCGACGAACTGGCCCCACTTGGCCCATTGCAGCTGCTGCTGGCTGGTCGGCGTGAACTCCCACGGGCTCATGTCCGCGTTGGGGAAGCCGTTGTCCATGCCGGTCCACACCGACATGATGGAGTCGCCGGCGAACACGCGGTTGCGGAAGACCTCGAGCTCCGACGGCTTGCTGAACATGTCGACGCCGATCTTCTTCCAGGAATCGCGCACCAGCTGCAGCACGTCGGTCTCTTCCGTGCTTTCGCCCGCAGTGTCGATGATGATGATCATCGGCTGGCCGTCCGGCAGCAGGCGGATGTTGCCGTCGCCGCGCTTGGAGAGGCCCATCTCGTCCAGCAGCCGGTTCGCCTGGTCGATGTCGGTGGTGGCCCAGGTCGTGGTGTATTCCGGCTTGTAGAGCGGGCTGAAGGGCAGCACCGTGTTGTTGCCGGGGAGGCCGAGGCCGAAATAGATCGCCTGGTTGATCTCGTCGCGGTCGATCGCCATCGACAGCGCCCGCCGGCACCTGACGTCACGCAGGACGCCGCGCCACACCACGTTGTTGCAGGTGAGGTTGGGGCAGAGCGACAGCTTGTTGCCGCGCCCGTCGTCCCACAGGCGCACCCAGATCTTCTGCTGCTTGTCCTCTTTTTCCTTGAGGAATGTGTAGTTGTCGAACCGGATGTTGCGCGCCTGCAGATCCGAATCGTCCGCCGCCTTGGCCGGGATCAGCTTCGAATCCGAGATGTTGAACACCACCTGGTCGGCATAGGGCAGTTGCTGGCCCTTCTCGTCCACCCGGTAGTAATACGGGTTGCGCGCGAACACGAAGCGCTCCGCCGGCGGCTTATTCTGCAGCACCCATGGGTCGAGCGTCGGCAGCTTCGGATTGTCGTTGCGGTACTGGTTGTCGCGGCGGTTATGCAGCGCTGCCCAGCTCGGCTGGCCGGATTCCTTGACCGCTTCCTCGAGCTTCGCCGCCTCGGCGTATTTCTTGTGGAACTTCCTGAGGTAATGGCCGGGCCGGAAGATGAACAGCGGCGAGGCACCCGCCAGCTGCGGCAGGAACTCGGCGTTCGGCTTGTCCCACGAATAACGGATGGTCAGCGCATCCGGGAACTCGACCTTCGCCGGCTTGCCGTCGACTTTCAGGGTCGTCGGCACGCCGGTCGGCATCAGCTCCTCGTTGTTCGCGACGTCTTCCCAGAAATAGCGGAACGCCTCGGTGGTGAAGGGCTCGCCGTCGGACCACCGATGGCCCTCGCGCAGCTTGAAGGTGAAGATGCGGCCCTCTTCCACCGTGAAGCTCTCGCAGATATCCGGCACCAGCTTGTATTCCTGGTCGTAGCAGATGAGACGCGCATAGGAATAGGCGACCAGGATGCGCGTATCCTTGGCGTTCGCCATCAGCATGCGCAGCTCGCCGCCCTGCTGGCCCATCTCCGGCATCTTGGCGATCGCCGGATTTTTCGGCAGGCGTTCCGCTACCGGCGGCAGCTCGCCCTTTGCTTCCGCGTCCTTGAAATAGGGCGACCCGATGAAATCGGCGAACGCGGATGGCGCGCCGAGAACGAGCCCCGCGCCCAAGCTGGTCAACAGGAAGTCCCGGCGTTTCATGCTGCGCTCCTGACATCGATACCGGCACGGACCCAATGTCCGTCATACACTTCCACCATACCCGGCCGGCGGTCCGGGTCGATGGTAAAGGGCGCCGGCCAGGCCGATGGAATGGAGGCCTTGCCTTCCATCAATCGGTCGAAGTTGAGCCGGCAGGTCAAGGACGGATCGGGCACCGCCGCCAGCAGGGCCCGAGTATAGGGGTGGACCGGGTTCTGGAACAGCCGGTCTGCCGGCGCCATCTCGACCAGGCGCCCGGCGCACATCACCATGATGCGGTCGGCGATGTATTCCACCACCGCCAGATTGTGCGAAACGAAGATGTAGGTGAGGCCGAGCTTGGCCTGCAGGTCCTTGAGCAGGTTGAGGATCTGCGCCTGGATCGAGACGTCGAGGGCCGAGACCGGCTCGTCGCAGATCACGATGTCGGGGCGCAGGGCAAGGGCGCGCGCGATCCCGATGCGCTGGCGCTGGCCGCCGGAGAAGCTGTGCGGATAGCGCCGCAGATGGCGCATATCGAGGCCGACCAGCGCCATCAGCTCCTTGGCGATCTCCTCGCGCGCGCGCGCGTTGCCGATGCCGTGGATCACCAGCGGCTCGGTGATGATGTCGTAGACCGACATGCGCGGGTTCAGCGAACCCATCGGATCCTGGAACACGAACTGGATGCGCTTGCGAAACTCCTGCAGTGCGTCGCCCTTCAGCTTCAGCGTCTCGGTGAGCTTCGATCCTTCGTTGAACAGGATGCGTCCGTCGTCCGGCGTCAGCGCGCGCATGATGATTTTGGACAAGGTGGTCTTGCCGCAGCCGGATTCGCCCACCAGCCCCAGGCACTCGCCGCGCTTCACCTCGAAGCTGACATCGTCGACCGCCAGCACCTGCTGCTCTTCGCCGCCGAAGAAGCCGCTCTTGCGGATCGCGAAGCTCTTGCTGACATTCTCCACCAGCAGCAGCGGCGTGCCGACGCCGGCACCTTCCGGCCACGGATTCTTCTCCGAGAACATCTTGCCTTCGGTGATCGGGATCTCGCGGATCGGCGTCAGCCGCTCGCCCGGCTCCATGCCGAAGCGCGGCACCGCGCGGAGCAGCGCCTGCAGGTAGGGATGCTCCGGCGCCTGGAACAGGTCCTCCATGGTGCCGGATTCCATGACCTCGCCGTGATACATGACGACGATCTCGTCGGCGACGTTGGCGACCACGCCCAGATCGTGGGTGATCAGCAGCAGCGCCATCTGCAGTTCCTGCTGCAGATCGATCATCAGCTTCAGGATCTGGGCCTGAATGGTAACATCGAGCGCGGTCGTCGGTTCATCGGCGATCAGCAGCGTCGGCCGGCAGATCAGCGCCATCGCGATCATGGCGCGCTGGCGCAGGCCGCCGCTGAGCTCGAACGGATAGGTCTTGTAGCTGCGCTCGGGGTCGGGGAAGCTGACCAGCCGCAGCATGTCGATCACCAGCGCCTTGGCCTCGCGGCCGGAAACCTTGCGATGCAGCTGAAGTGCCTCGCCGATCTGGTTGCCGATGGTATGGACCGGCGACAGCGAGGTCATCGGCTCCTGGAAGATGATCGAGATCGCGCCGCCCCGGATCGACCGCATCACCGGCCCGTTGCGCGGCTGCTGCGCGACGTCGATCACACCGGCGCCGTTGCCGTCCTGTGTTCCCGTGCGGTCGAACAGGATCTGGCCGGCGGAGATGCGCGCGATCTTGGGCAGGATGCCCATGATGGCCTGCGCCACCACCGACTTGCCCGATCCGGATTCGCCGACCAGAGCCACGGTCTTGCCGTGCGGCACCCGGAAGCTGATGCCGCGCACCGCTTCCAGCACGCCGGTGTCGAGATCGAACGCGATCTTGAGGTCGCGCACCGTCAGCAGGTTGCCGGCCATCGGATCGGCGCCCATTGAGCCATTTGCGGGCAGATCGTGACGCTGCGGCACGGGCCGGTCCATCTGCTAGCGTCCGCCCGTCACGCCGAAACGCCGAGCGCGGCGAGGTTGTCCGCCGTCACCCGGTCCACCATGAGTTTGTTTTCCTTGGCGGCCCAGGCGGCGCGGGTCGCGATCTCGGTGAAGCCCGGCAGGTTGGATTCGATCTTGACCTGGCTGCTGGGCCGACCCTTGGCCTTGAGGGTCAAGGTCATCCAGCCCTTTTTGCGGCTGCGGGAGGTCGGATAGTAGCGCAGCGCCAGCTCGCCGAGGTCGCCCCAGCGAATAGCCTGCCTCCGGAAGCCCCCGCATTCGATCCCCTCTTCCGACACGCGGAAACGCGCCACATTCTTGGCGATGGTGGTCATCGTGTAGATGGCGAACAAGACGGTCAATCCCACGAAAAGCCACACCAATTGATTATGCCATTCGTTTGTGACGAGGATCACAAAACAGATGACGATGCCCGCGATCCCCCGGGCATAGTCCCAGACGAGGGCCGAGAACGGGTATCTCAGCTCGGTCATTCAGCTCCCTGCTCCCGGAAACAGATCAGCCGCGCTTCGCCATTTTATGACCGGCTTTTTGGCGCACCAATCCAGCAGCGCTCCCAGAAATTCCCACGTTTCTGTGTCATGGACCAGATGATGCGTCAACAGACCCGTTGGTTCGGCGGGATCAGCCCCGCCCAAGCGCTTAGCCGCCAAATGCTGCACCAGCAGCTGAACGGTGGCCTCTAACCCCAGGAAACCGCGGGTCCCGTGCCAATCGATCACGTCGACATGGGTGTTGACCTGCGCGACATCGACTTTGGTCGGCATCTTCCGCGGCAGATAGGTGGTCAGGCCGCGGAATCCCAATGCTCCCAATTGGGCTGCGTGGCCCGGATCGATCCGGTTCCAGGGCGGCGTCAAGGCCGGCACGAACTGCCCGCCGAAGGCGTTCGCCAGCCGGTCACGGCCTTTCGCCAGGTCATCCGCCACCTCCGGCCAGGGCCGGGTCGCGGGGAACTCCGACTTCTTGGCACCGGCGGGCGCCCGGTTCCGATGGTCGAAGCCGTGTTGCAGGACGCTGACCGCGGCGTGACGTTTCACGAGCGCCGGCAGGCTCGGCTCCAGACCCGCCGGGATCACCGCGAGGGCGACGGGAACGCGCGCCTGCGCCAGCAGGCGGCGCAGCGCCGCGGTGTCGGCAACCGCGTCATCGTCGCGCCACCACAATTCGACCGCGCGCCCGCCGGCCGCCCAGGCATCGCATTCGCGTTCCAGCGCGTCCCAACGGCTCATCGCCGCAGCGTCCAGGCCTCGATCAGCTGCGCCGCGCTCTGCCGTGCGCCGTCGAGGTTGAGCGCCAGTTCCGCCGGCGGCCGCACGCCATCGATTGCCGCCGCCAGCGTGCCGGCCGTCAGGAACTCCGGATCCACCATGCTCAGCACCGCACGCTCCGCCAGCATGCGGGCGCGCATGGTCTGCTCGCTCTCGCCGCCGTCCGCGAACGGCACCACCACCGAGGGGCAGCGGGTCGCGATCAGCTCCATGACCGTGTTGTAGCCGCCCTGCGATATGGAGAGGTGACAGGTGGCGAGCAGCCGGAAGAAGTCGCCGCGGAAACCTTCGATCGCGATGTCGGGATCGCCGGCCGCGAGCTTGTCCAGCTGCGCGCGCTCGGCCGCCGGCAGGTTGGCGCCGGTGACGATGCGCCAGCGCCGGTGGCGATGGCGCGTCAGCTTCTTGGCGCGGATGGCGGCCGCCAGCAGCGGGAAGCCGACCGCGCCGCCGCCGGCGGATACCAGGATCTCGCCATCGTCGCGGTCGGCCAGCGGATCGGACGCCGTCGGCCGCTCCACCACGAAGCCGGTGTAGCTGAGCTTGTGCGCGATGTCGGCCGCCAGCGGAAAGGTGAGGTCGAGCCGCGTCAGGTTGGGATCGCCATGCACCAGCACCCGGTCGACATGCTGGTTGACGATGTCGACCGCTTCGCGCGCGCGGTCCATGCGGCCCTTGTCCACCAGGATGTCGCGCACCGAGACCGCGACCAGGGGCTTGGGAAACGGCGCGGCGGCAAGATCCAGCAGCGGCAGCAATTCGAAGCGGAACTGCCGGCGCCCGAACGGATACATCTCCAGCAGCACGATGTCCGGCCTGGCCGCTTCGAACGCATCGAGCAGCGCCTGCTTGCGCTTGACCTTCCAGCGCTCGTCGACCTTGTTGCCGTGCTCGTCGAGCAGGTTGGTGAATTGCGCATCCGACGCGATCGCCGGCGGCAGCTGCACCACCCGCGCACCTTGCGGCGCGATGCCGGCAACCGGCGCGCCGCCGAGCACGAAATCGACCTGCGTCCCCGCCTCCACCAACGCCCGCGCAATCGCCGCCGCCCGCTTCAGGTGCCCGATGCCGAGCAAGTGCTGCACGTAGAAGAAGACGCGGGGAGAAGTCATGATCGGCGCGGCCTCGTCACTCGCTCTCTAGACGTCCAAACGCACATTCAGCCGCCCCACTGCCGGCGTTCCATCCGCTGCCAGCCGGAACAGCTGCGCACTATTGGGCCGCAGCTTGGTGGGCGGTTTGCCGATCATGGGCCATCCGCTGGCCAAGGCATAGAGGGCGCGGATCACCGCCTTGTGGGTGACGAGCACCGTCGGCCGTTCCAGCTCCGCCAGGCGCGCCAGCAACGGGCGAATGCGCGCCTGCACCTCGCGCGGGGACTCGCCCTCGGGCGCCTTGAAGTCCAAACCCATGCTCTCGCGCGCCGCCGCATCCTCGGTCGGGTCGGCACGCAGCTCGGCCAGGCGCTTGCCCTCCCAGGTGCCGAAATCCATCTCGATCAGGCGCCGGTCGATCCCGATCTCCGCGTCGGGAAACAGGATGGAAGCCGTCATGCGCGCGCGCTGCAGGGGGCTCGAGAGGATGCGGTAGCCCGCCCAGTCGGGCTCGATGCGCCAGCGCGCCGCCACCGCGATGCCCTCCTCGTCCAGCGCCACGTCGGTGCGGCCTTGCAGCCGCTGGTCGCGGTTCCAGGCGGTCGGCGCGTGGCGCAGCGCGACGATCAGGGTCATGGCTTGACCCCGAGCTTCGCCAGCGCGCGCGCAAAGGTCTCCGACGCCGCCGCGATGTCGTGCCGCCGCTCGACCTTGCGCCGTGCCGCGCGGCCGAGGGCGGGCAGATCGCTCGCCAGCGCACGCTTGAGGCCAGCCGCGAAATCCTTGACGTCGCCCGGCCTGGTGAGGAACCCGGTCTTGCCGTCCGCAACGATGCCGGCGACACCGCCGAACGCCCCGGCCAGCACCGGCAGGCCGCACGCCTGCGCCTCCAGCAGCGCCATGCCGAACGCCTCGTTGATTGCCGGCCAGACCAGCAGATCGGCGGCGGCATAGAGCGGCGCCAGTTGATCCGGCGCAATCTTCCCCAGGAACGCCACCCGGCATGGCGCATCGGCGAAGGCCTGCTTCACTGCGCGCCTCGCCTCGCCATCGCCCGCGATCAGCAGGATGGGCCGTTTCAGCTTCGCGCGACGCAAAGCTTCGGCCAGCACGCGGTAGGAGGCGAGCTTGTCGCCCGCGCGCATCATGCCGACCGCCAGCAGCCACTGCGCCGCATCGTCGATCTTGGCGGGCTTCGCCATGCTTGTGCGCGCCGCAGCGCGATCGGGCACCGCCGGCGCGAACTTCTTCAGATCGAGGAACGGCGGCAGATCGACCAGGCGCCGCTTCTCCGTCACCAGCGCCAGGCATTCCTTGTCGTTGGGGTTGAGGCAGAAGATCGCGTCGGCGCGCCGGATCGCGGCCTCGGCGCCGGCGTGATTGAAGGCCCAGTCGTCGCGCGCGCGCTTCGGCGCGTGGCTCGCCTCCGCCACCAGGTACGGAATGTCGAGCGCATCGGCGACCCGCGGCCCGATCCAGTCCACCGCCTTGTAATAGAGATGATAGGTGAAGAAGGCGCGCGGACGCCGCGCTTTCGGCAGCGCGCGCACGCGCGCGACCAGGCGGTCCGCCGCAGCGAAGCACTTGTCACGCTTGGCATACTGCGCCGAGAGATTCGGCGCCGCCACCCGCGTGCGCAGCCGGCTCGCCAGCTCGACCTCGAATCCGGCGCGCTTTAGCGCCCGCACGATCAAGCGCCCCATCGTGCGATCCCCCGAAGGCGTCGGATGATCCGGCGCCTTAAGCGGCGCGAAGAACAGGAGGCGGGTCACGATTCCGCCCGCCACACTCTCGCACTGTCATCCCGGCCGAGCGCAGTGAGAGCCGGGACCCATGCGCACTTTCCATGGCGCGGCTGGATCGCATGGGTCCCGGCTCTGCGCAGCTCCGCTGCTTGGCCGGGATGACAGAAGTGAGAGCGCGTCATCCGTCCGCCCTGAACCTGCGCTCCAGATCGTCGATGCCGCGCTCCAGCGCGAACTCCCGCCGCACGCGCTCGTACCCCGCCTCTGCCAGGCGCAGCCGCAGCACGGGGTCGCGCATCAGGCGCAGCAGGGCGCCCGACAGATTCTCCGGCGCGCCCGGCGGCACCAGCAGGCCGGTCTCGCCCGGCACCACCAGCTCCGCGATGCCGGGCAGGTTGGTCGCGACCACCGCCAGCTTCTGGCTCTGCGCTTCCATCAGCACGTTGGGCAGGCCGTCGCGGTCGCCGTCCTCCGCGATGCAGCTCGCCAGCGCGAAGATGTCGGCGGCGCGATAGGCCTCGAGCACCGCCTCTTGCGGCGCCGAGCCCTGCCAGGTGATGTAGTCCGCGATCTGCAGGGTCTCGGCCAGGCCCTTGAGGTCGTCGAGCAGCGGCCCGCCGCCGATGTGATGGAAGCGCCAGTCGCACTCCTCCGGCAACAGCGCCAGCGCCTGCAGCAGGTCGGCATAGCCCTTCTTCGGCACCGCGCGGCCGACCGAGAGGACGCGCAGCGGCCCCTTCAAGTCGCGCCGGTGCAGCGGCGGCTCGGGGAAGCGCGCGAAATCGAGACCGTGATAGACCAGGTCGATCTTGTCCCTGTCGCCGGGGTTTCCCGAGGCCGCCGCGATCTCGCGCAGATGCTCGTAGCCGTCGCGCGTGCAGGTGACCAGCCAGTCGAGCGTCGCCAGCTTCTCGCGCTTGTCCCAGTCGGGCGAGGTCCAGATGTCCTTGGCGTGGGCCGAGCAGCTCCAGCGCATGCCGGTGATGAGGTGCGCGTAATAGGTCGCGGAGGCCGGGGTGTGCAGGAAATGCGCATGCAGCCGGGTCGCATCCTTGGGCAGCTCCGCCACCATCACGCAGGCCTGGCCGAAACGCCGGGCGCGGTTCGGGGTCGGATCGCGCAGCAAATCCTTGATCCACTGGCCGAAGGCGCGCCAGTAGCCGCGCCGGAAAGAGGCCTTGAACCACGAGCGCAGCACGCGCCACGGCTCGCGATACAGGTACT
>DATFDU010000009.1:0-6138 GCA_035251915.1 Dongiaceae bacterium
GGTGTCGTCGACCAGCTGGAAGCGGCTGTCGCTGCCTTCCTTGCGCATCTTGGCGTAGGGCGCGTAGGCCGGATCGGTGGCGAAGGCCTTGACCGCCGCCTCGTCCGGGAACTGCAGTATCGCGATGAGAGTCGTGTCGAGCGGCTTGCCTTCCAGCGTCTTTACGTTGGCGCTGCGCGCAAGGTACTTGCCGCCGTGCTTGTGCACGATGTCGTGGACTGCCTTGGCATACTCCGGGATCCACGCAGGATCGGTCACTTTGATGTCAGCGATCACATAAACGCTCATGGCCCCACTCCCTGCAATCGAGTTGAGGTGAGCGTAGCCACGCCCGGACGTGCGAACAACCGATCAGGGCCGAACTTGGTCCAAAGTCCAAGACCGCGTTACCATCCGCCGGTCTGCAGCCACTCGCGCACCTCGCCGAGGCGGTCGTTGCCCCAGAACGGCTCGCCATCGACGATGAAAAAGGGCGAGCCGAACACACCCTTGTCCATCGCCTGCTGCACTTCCGTGCGCAGGCGTTCCTTGATGGCGCCGTCCTGCATGCCGGCGAGCACTGCGGCACGGTCGTGGCCGAGGCAGACGGCCAGATCGACCGCCGCTTCGGGTTCCGCCGGCGGCTTGTTGCCGGCGAAGGCGGCATCGTACACGGCGCGGGCATAGGCCTTGGCGTCCTCGGGCGCGCGGCCGTCGAGCCAATAGAAGATCCGGCACGGATAGACCGAGGAAAACGGGAACGCCTCCGGCAGCGCGAACTTGACGCCGAGCTTGCGGGCGCTGCGCGCCATGTCGCGCGCGGCATAGGGGCCGCGCATGGTCTGGCTGACCAGCGGGGACTGGCCGGTGACCTTGAAGATCACGCCCAAGAGGACCGGCCGCCACAGCACGGTGCGGCCGAACTCCGCCGCCACGGTCTCGATGCGCTGCGCACCGAGATAGCCGTAGGGCGAGGAGAAGTCGAAGTAGAACTCGATCGGAGCGACGGCCATGTCACGCGCTCAGCAGTTCGCGCGAGATGATGATCTTCTGGATGTCGCTGGTGCCCTCGTAGATCTTGCACACGCGGACATCGCGATAGAGACGCTCCACCAGGAAATCCTTGAGGAAGCCGTAGCCTCCGTGGATCTGGATGGCGTCGGAGCATACCTTCTCCGCCATTTCGGTCGCGAACAGCTTGGCCATCGCGGCGTGCTTGAGCGCGCGCTGGCCGCTGGCGCGCACGGCGCATGCATGCTGGGTCAGGGCGCGCGCCGCCTCGATCTGCGTCGCCATGTCGGCGAGACGGAAGGCGATCGCCTGATGCTCGGCGATCGCCTTGCCGAAGGTCTTGCGCTCTTTCGCATACCGCGTCGCTTCCTCGAGGGCCGCGCGCGCCATGCCGATGGCCTGGGCCGCGATGCCGATGCGGCCGCCTTCGAGATTGGCGAGCGCGATCTTCAGCCCCTCGCCTTCTTCGCCCAGGCGCAGGTCGGCGGGGATGCGGCAATCCTGGAACACCAGCTGCGCTGTGTCCGATGCGCGCTGGCCGAGCTTGTTCTCCAGCCGTGCCACTTCGAAACCGTTGGCGCCCTGCGGCACCAGGAATGCGCTGATGCCCTTCTTGCCGGCGGCGGGGTCGGTGACCGCGATCACCAGCGCCACGCCGCAGCGCTTGCCGTTGGAGATGAATTGCTTGCTGCCGTTGAGCACGTAGGAGTCGCCATCGCGCACGGCGCGGCACTTGATCGCCGCCGCGTCCGAGCCCGCGCCCGGCTCGGTCAGGCAGAAGGCGCCGACCATGCCGCCGGTCGACAGCGGCCGCAGGAACCGCTGCTTCTGCGCCTCGGTGCCGAAGTTGAGGATCGGCAGGCACACCACCGAGGTATGCACGCTCATCAGCGTGCTGACCGAGGCATCGCCCGCCGCCAGCTCTTCCACCACCAGCGCGTAGGTCCCGTAATCGACGCCGGCGCCGCCCCATTCCTCCGGCACCAGCATGCCCATGAGCCCGAGCTCGCCCATCTTGGCGACGATGGCGTCGGGGATGTAGCCGGCCGCCTCCCACTCCGTCGCATGCGGCTTCAACTCGCCCTCGGCGAAGGCGCGCGCCATGTCGACGATCGCTTGTTGCTCTTCGGTCAGGACCATAACGATGTCTCCTGCGGCGTCACCACGGCAGCTGCTTGCCCGTGTAGTCGTAGAAATGGCCGGTCTCGGCGAGTGTCGCCTTGTCGATGATGCGCCGCACGCCGGTGATGCTCTGTTCGATGCTGACCGGTGCGCCCGGGCCGCCCATGTCGGTCTGCACCCAGCCCGGGTGGATCAGCAGGATGGTGATACCTCGGGCCTTGAGCTCATGTGCCGCGTTCGCCATCGCCATGTTGAGCGCGGTCTTCGAACTGCGGTAGGCGTAGGAGCCGCCTGAAGGATTGTCGCCGATCGAACCCACCTTGCTGCTGATGTTCACCACTTTCTTGTGATGGCTGGAAGCGATGTTCTCCAGCAGCGCTGTCAAAATCTGCACCGGCGCGATGGTGTTCACCTCGAAGATCTGCTTCCACAGCACGACGTCGGTCTCGCCGAACATGCGACGGTCGCCATGCAGGCCGGCGTTGTTGATCAGCACGTCGACCGGCGTGCCATTCAATGCCTTCGCAAGATGCTGGATCGAGTCCTGCGAGGCGACGTCGAGGGCATGGACCTCCGCCTTGATCCTCTTCAGCTCCGGCGCGTCCTTGGGCGCGCGGCAGCAGGCGATGACGCGCCAGCCGTCGGCCGCATATTGCCGGGCAAACTCCAGCCCTAGGCCGCGATTGGCGCCGGTGACGAGGACGGTGCCCGCCTGCATGACCTAGGCCCTCTTGCGGGCGGTGATTTCGATCTCGATCTTCATGCGCGGGTCCATCAGGTCGCACACGAACGAGGTCGCGGCCGGCTTGGAGTCCGACAGGAACTCCTTGAACACGGGAAAGATCTTCGGCCAGTCCGCGAGGTTCGGCACCAGGTAGTGGACGCGCACGGCATCCTTCAGCGAGGAGCCCGCCTTTTGCAAAGCGGACTCGATGTTGCGGAACGTCTGCCGGGTCTGCTCCACCACATCGTCGGAGATTGTCATGGTGGAATAGTCGAAACCGGTAGTGCCTGATACGAATACCCAATCGCCGTCCACGACGGCGCGGGAATAGCACATATCCGCTTCGAAGCGCGAACCGCTGGAAATCAATTGTCTGGCCACCGGGTGGTCCTTTTTGCTGATGGAGGGTCTCAGAATGCCACCCCCTCAGGTCAGGAACAAGGTCGCCAATCCCAGGAACGAGAAGAAGCCGAGAACATCGGTGGTGGTGGTGAGGAACGGCCCGGCGCCGATGGCGGGATCGAGCCCCAGCCGGTCCATGGCCAGCGGGATCAGCGTGCCGGCCATGCCGGCCCACACCATGTTGAAGATCATGGCGCCGGCCAGCACGCAGCCGAGCTCGACATGGCCGAACCACCAGGCCGCGATCACGCCCAGGATCGCGGCGAACACCAGGGCATTCAGGAAACCGACGATCAGCTCCTTGCCGACGATGCGCAGCAGGTTGCTTTGCGGCGTGATATCGCGCGTCGCCAGCGCGCGCACCGTGACGGTGATGACCTGCACGCCGGCATTGCCGCCCATCGCCGCCACGATCGGCATCAGCACCGCCAGCGCCACGGTGTGCCGGATGGTGTCCTGGAACTGCGAGATGACCGTGGCCGCGATCATGGTGTTGATCAGCGTCACCACCAGCCAGCGCACCCGCTGCCAGGCGATGATGTGGGGCGGCGCGTGGAAGTCGGTGTCGGAGGCGCCGACGATCTTCATCAGATCCTCCTCCGCCTCCTCATCGATCACGCGCACCACGTCGTCGACCGTGACCACGCCGATCAGCCGCCCGGCCTCGTCCACCACCGGCGCCGAGACCAGCGCGTACTGGCGGAAGAGATACGCCACCGCTTCCTGGTCCATGTCGGCCGGCACCAGGCGCAGCTCGGTCTCCATCAGGTCGGACAGCCTGGTCGGGCGCGGCGAGCGCAGGACCCGCGACAGCGGAACGGCCCCGGCGGGCTTGTGCATCTCGTCCACCACGAACAGGTCGTAGAAATCGTCCGGCAGCGCCTCCGCGGAGCGCAGGAAATCGATGGTCTCTCCGACCGTCCAGTGCGCCGGGATCGCCACCAGCTCGCGCTGCATCAGGCGGCCGGCGCTGTCCTCCGGGAAGGTCAGGCTCTGCTGCAGCAGCACCCGTTCCTCGGCCGGAACGCTTTGCAGCACGCGCTCCTGCTGCTCCGGCTCGAGGTCCTCCAGCAGCTCGACCGCGTCGTCGGTGTCGAGCTCGGCGACCACCTCGGCCAGCGCCTGCGGGCCGAGCTGCTCGACCACCTCCTCGCGCACCGTCTCGTCGAGGTGCGAGATGGTCTCGGCTTCGATCACATGGCGGGTGATCTGCACGAAGAGCTGGCGCTCCTCGGGCTCGAGATGCTCGATCAGGTCGGCGACGTCGGCCGGGTGCAGGTCCTCGATCAGCGTCTCGACCTGGGGAATGTCGCCTTCCGCCAGGGCGGCCGAGACATTCTCCAGCAGCTCCTCGGACGGGCCGTAGAGCTCTTCCTCGTCGACCGTCTCGACAGGCGCGCGATCGTCTTCCTGTGGCCCGGGCTTGGCGGTCGGTTCAGGCCCGGCCATGCGGCTTGCGGTCCTGGGCTTCGACCGCGGCCACGGCCGTCATGTTGATGATGCCGCGCACCGTCACGGCGGGCGCGAGGATGTGCGCCGGGCGCGCGCAGCCAAGCAGGATGGGACCGATGGTCTGCCCCTCGCCCAGCCCGCGCAGCAGGTTGAGCGCGATGTTGGCGGCGTCGAGCGAGGGCATGATCATGAGGTTCGCCTTGCCCTTGAGCCGCGAGTTGGGGAACAGGCGCTCGCGCAGCGGCTCGAACAGGGCGCTGTCGGCGCGCATCTCGCCCTCCACCTCCAGCTCGGCGTCGCGCTGCAGGATGAGGCCGAGGGCGCGGCGCATCTTGCGCGCGCTCGCTTCATTGGAAGTGCCAAAGTTGGAATGCGACAGCAGGGCGGCCTTGGGCGCGATGCCGAAGCGCCGCACCACTTCCGCCGACAGGACCGTCATTTCGGCGATCTCTTCGTCGGTCGGGTCCGGCTTCACTTCGGTGTCGGTGATGAAGACGGTTCCGGCCTGCAGGATCAGCGCCGTGAGCGTGGAGAAGCCATGCACGCTCGCGGCCTTGCCCAGGCAGTCGTTGACGTGGCCGAGGTGCGAGTGGAAGCGGCCGATGGTGCCGCACAGCAAGGCGTCGGCGTCGCGCTTGCGCACCATCAACGCGCCGATCACGGTGTTGCGCGTGCGCACCATGGTGCGCGCATCGTCCGGCGAGACCCCCTTGCGCTCGGTCAGGCTGTGGTAGAAGGTCCAATACTCGTTGAACCGCGGATCGCTTTCCGGATCGATCAGCGTGAACTGCTTGCCTTCGCGGATCCTGAGGCCGAGCTTCTCGATGCGCCGCTCCACCACGGCGCGCCGGCCGATCAGGATCGGCTGCGCCAGCTGTTCGTCGACCACGGTCTGGACCGCGCGGAGCACGCGCTCTTCCTCGCCCTCGGCATAGACGACTTTCTTGCAGTCGCGCCGCGCCCGCTCGAACAGCGGCTTCATGAGCAGGCCGGAGCGGAACACGAACTGGTTCAGGCGATCGCGATAAGCCGGCCAGTCGGTGATCGGCCGCGTCGCGACACCGCTGTCCATCGCCGCCTTGGCGACCGCCGGCGCGATCTGCACGATCAGGCGCGGATCGAACGGCCGCGGGATCAGGTAGTCGCGGCCGAAGGCCGGCGTCTCGCCGCCATAGGCGTTGGCGACGATGTCGGAGGCTTCCGCCTTGGCCAGGTCGGCAATCGCCTTGACGCAGGCGATCTTCATCTCTTGATTGATTGCCGTCGCGCCGACGTCGAGCGCGCCGCGGAAGATGAAGGGGAAGCAAACGACGTTGTTGACCTGGTTCGGATAGTCGGAGCGCCCGGTCGCGATCACGGCATCCGGCCGCACCGCCTTCACCTCTTCCGGCAGGATCTCCGGCGTCGGGTTGGCGAGCGCGAAGATCAGCGGCTCCTTGCCCATCTGC
>DATFDU010000010.1:0-7298 GCA_035251915.1 Dongiaceae bacterium
GGCGAGAAATGGCCGACATCGACGCCGTCGCCATAGAACAGGTCGAGATGGAGGTTCGCCGCCGCGAACCCCGAGCCGCGACGCTCCATCTCCGTCAGCGCCGCGCGCAGATCGCCGATCACAGCCTCGGCATCCGTCACCGGCACGATCTCGATGCGCCAGCCGCCGCCGCACTCGAAGCGGGCGAGCGCGCGTTCCATGCACGCCGCGAACTCGGTGAGGCTGAGCCCGTTGCCGTCCTCAGCCACCGCCGCGCGCCACAGCTCGTCGCCGAGCGTGTCGAGCAGGCTGCCCTCGCTGACCGGTCCGGTGTGCCGGAGATGCCCTTCGCAGCCGCGCACCGTATTCAGCAGCATCACCGCGGTTGCGACCGAGCAGGAGGAATCGGTCGCCTGCTGGATCAAATGCGGCGCGATCGACCAGTAGACGCTGTCCGGCGCGCCGCGCAGATACGCGTGATCCATGCGCAGCGGAATCAGCTCCGGCGAATGGCGGTGCGTCATGTCCGTCCCCTCATGCCGATGCCGGCAGCGCGGCCGCGTTGTCGATCGCGATCGCGACCAGCCGCTGCTCGCGCCCGCGCAACGCGATCTCGCAGCGCCGCCCGATGTCCCCCGGCAGCTCGGCGCCCAGCGCGACGGTCTCGGAGATCAGCAGCTGCACATTCTCTTCCTTGGTGGCGCTCTCGAGTCGGCTGGCAGTATTCACCGTATCGCCGATCGCGGTCAGCGACAAAGCCGGCGGAAAGCCCATCTCGCCGACGATCGCCGGGCCGAAATGGATGCCAATGCCGATGCGGAACGGCATCTTCAATTCCGCATGATGCTGGGCGTTGAAGATCTCGAGTGCCAGCGCCATGCGCCGCGCGGCGTCGAGCGCCTGGGCGGACGCAAGCTCCGGCCGGCCGCGCAGGCCGAACACCGCCATCACGCCGTCGCCGATGAACTTGTCGACATGGCCGCCGGCCGCGACGATGGCCTCGCCGGTGACTCGGAAATACTGGTTCAGCAGGAACACCACGTCATACGGCAGGCGCCGCTCCGCCATGCTGGTGAAGCCGCGCAGGTCGGCGAACAGCACCGCCACCTCCTGCTCCTTGCCCTGGCTGACATCGCCGCCGAACAGCGCCTTCGGCGCCGTGATCTGCGGCGGCAGCAGAGGCTGGATGGTAACCGGGCCGGTCGGCCGCGCCTGGCAGGCGAGGCGCACGCCCGGTGCGGCATGGATGCGATGGAGCACACGCTCCTCTTCTTCCTGCGGCGGCGGCAGCGAATCGCCGCCTTCGATCACGCGCACGCGGCAGGTGGAGCAGCGGCTGCGTCCGCCGCACACGGCGGCATGGGGAATGCCGCCGATGCGGCTGGCTTCGAGCAAGGTGGTGCCCGGCTGGATGATGACGCGCTTGCCGCTGGGATAGGAGACCGCGATGGCGCGCCGGCGCGTCGCCAATGTGCGCACGACGCGCGCCGCGAACACGCCGCCGACGACGGCGAAAAACGCCAGCATCAGCCAATCGCGCAGCCGATACAGCAACGCGACTTCTTCTGCCGAAGCCAGGTTGACCTGCGCGTCGAGCGACGAAACCCAGTCAGGGGCGGCGGCCAGCTGCGCCACTTCGCGCGCGCCGGCGACGAAGCCGAGCAAGGCCAGCACGGGAATCAGCAGCGCCAGCGCGCCGAGAAGCGGCCGCCAGGGCGGGAACCACGCCTTCACGCGCAGCCAGTAGTTGAGGCCGATGCAGCCATGGATCCAGGTCACCGCAAGCGCCGAGGCCTGCAGCATGCCGTTCACCGGCGCGGCGATCCAAGCCACCCATAGTACGTAGACGTAGCGATCGTCGACGCCGTACATCGTGTGCGCGACCGAGGTGCCGAGGATGTGCAGCACCAGCAACGGCGGGGCGGCGAGGCCGAGCGCCAGCTGCATCGCCTCCAGCAACGGCATGCGCAGGCTCTTGCGCCGGTAGAGGGCGCGCAGGCCGATCGCAAGATGCAGCAACGCCGCCAGGAGCAGAACGAGCTCGAGCGGCCGCCAGAAGCCGAGGAAGATCGTGCGCCCGGCCTCCATCGCCGACAGCGAGATCAGTCCCAGCGCGTGATTGAGATTGTGGGTCAGGACATAGCAGAACAGGATGAGCCCGGTGGCGAGGCGGGTGAGGGCAATGATCCGTCCCCAACGGCCGGTCGGCGGCACTGCGCTCCTCCCCCTGTTGAACCCAGCTGGGACCCTGCTGTTCAAGACTCTGGCGGGCGTGATATTAGACCGCCGCCGCGCCGCCGCAAATCCGCTGCTGGGGCCCGGTGTGGCCTCGATCACAGAGCCGGCATGGGACGATGAGCGACGAGGAACAACGCCGATTGGCGCGCGAGAAGCGCCGCGAAGAGCGCCGCCGCCTGCTGGCGAGCGGTCCGCCGTCGCCCTGCATCAGCGTCTGCCAGATCGATCCCAAGACCGGCTGGTGCATCGGCTGCCACCGCACCATCGACGAGATCCGCGACTGGATAATTTCGCCGCCGGACGAGCGGCAGAAGATCCTCGACGCCCTGCCGGCCCGCCGCGCGGGCAGTGTTGGCTAGCTTGTACAGACGCACCAACACACTTGGTGAGCCCCTTCCCCTTTTGTGGGACAGGGCCATCGCATGTGATGCTGGACGCACTCGGTGCAGTTCCCTCCCCCGAGGCGGGGGAGGGTTAGGGTGGGGGCGACGGCGGCTCAGCTCGACGCGTTCTTCGCTGGAGAGAACAACCCCCACCCCGACCCTCCCCCAGCTTGGGGGAGGGAGAAGAGCAGCGTGCTCTCTAAAATGCGTTTGCTCCACCGTGTGGTGCAAGGTGCGCATTGCTTCGTCGCTGGAGCACCTGTGATCGAATCGGCGCCACGCCGCACTCTGCCGCGTTGGCTGACGCTGGCGTTGCAGGTCGCGGTCAGCTTCGCGCTGCTTGCGGCGTTGATCGCCATCGTCGATTGGAACCAGCTGCGCGAGGCTGCCGCCGCCCTCTCGCTCGGCGCGATGCTCCTCGTCGTACTTTGCTGCCTCGGCGCGCAGGCGTCGCAGGTGCTGCGCTGGCGTGCGCTGCTCGACATGCTGGGCGTCACCGAATCCTGGATGCGCTCGTGGCACAGCGTGTTCGCCGGCCTCTTTCTCACCAACTTCCTGCCCGGCACGCTGGGCTCGGACGGGCTGCGCGTCGTGCTGCTGACCAAGGCATGCGGCCGGGCCTCGACCGCAGTCGGCGCCGTCGCCTATGAGCGGCTGATGCAGCTCGCGCTCTATGTGCTGCTGGCCTCGATCGCCGCATTGCTGCCGATGCCGTGGCTGCAGCCCTGGCTGCGCGCTCTCATCGTTGCCGCTGGCGCAGTCGGCATCGCCTTTCTCGTGCTCATCCTCTATTGGCTCGGTCAGCGCTCCGCCGACAGCAGCCTCGCCCGCGGTGGCCTGGTCCAAGCTGCATGGCGCCTGTTCGCCGCCATCCTGATCGAGACCGGCCGCATGCAGACCCGCATGCGCCGCCATCGCCGCGCCGCGCTCGGCTTCTGGCTCGCGAGCATCGTCAACGTCGCGCTGATCGTCGCGATCTGGCAACTCGTCCTGTTGGACATCGGCGATGAGGTCGGCCTGCCGACCATCGTGCTGACCTGCGCCGCGGCGGCGATTGCGAGCTCGGTGCCGATCTCGCTCGGCGGCATCGGTATTTTCGAAGCGACCATCGTCGCGCTGCTGGGCTTGGCCGGCGTGCCGGCAGCGCACGGCTTCCTGCTGGCGCTGATCGTGCGCGCAGTGTTCCTGGTCAGCAGCTTCATCGGATTGCCGAGCGCGAGCCTGCTGTGGCGGGAGCGCAGTCCCCAGGTGACCTAGGCGCGGTGCCGCTACGCGGCCGTGCCGCCGACCGTCAGCCCGTCGATCCGCATGGTCGGCTGGCCGACGCCGACCGGCACGCCCTGACCGTCCTTGCCGCAAGTGCCGATGCCGGGATCGAGCTTCATGTCGTTGCCGATCATCGAGACCTTGGTCAGCACGTCCGGCCCATTGCCGATCAGCGTCGCGCCCTTGACCGCCGGCCCGACCTTGCCGTCCTCGATCAGGTACGCCTCGGAGGCGGAGAACACGAACTTGCCGGAGGTGATGTCGACCTGGCCGCCGCCGAAATTGACGGCGTAGAGACCCTTCTTCACCGACTGGATGATCTCCTCCGGCGCGTGGCTGCCGCCCAGCATGATGGTGTTGGTCATGCGCGGCATCGGATGGTGGGCGAAGCTCTGGCGCCGCCCGTTGCCGGTCGGCTTCATGCCCATCAGGCGCGCGTTCTGCCGGTCCTGGATATAGCCGGTGAGGATGCCGTCCTCGATCAGCACGGTGCGCTGGCTTGGCGTGCCCTCGTCGTCGATGGTGAGCGAGCCGCGGCGGTCTTGGATCGTGCCGTCATCGATCACGGTGACGCCCTTGGCCGCGACCTGCTTGCCCATCAGGCCGGCGAAGGCCGAGGTCTTCTTGCGATTGAAGTCGCCCTCCAGGCCATGCCCGATCGCCTCGTGCAGCAGGATGCCCGGCCAGCCGGGACCCAGCACCACCTGCATCTCGCCGGCGGGGGCGGGCACGGAGCCGAGATTGACGAACGCCTGGCGCAGCGCCTCGTCGACGCTCGCCTTCCAGTGGGCGGGATCGACCACCAGCTCGTAGGCGAAGCGTCCGCCGGTGCCGTGGCTGCCGGTCTCCATGCGGCCGTTCTCCTCGACCATGACCGAGATGTTGAGCCGCACCAGCGGCCGGATGTCGGCGGCGCGGGTGCCGTCGCCGCGGATGATCTGCACCGCCTGCCAGTTGCCGGAGATCGAGGCCATCACCTGCTTGACCCGCGGGTCCTTGGCGCGGGCATAGGCGTCGATCTCCTGCAGCAGCGCGACCTTGGCGCCGAACTCCATCCTGGCCAGCGGGTTGTCGTCGGAATAGAGGTGGCGGTTGGTGCCCTGCGGCGGCTCTGCCAGGGTCCCGCCCAGAGCGCCACTGTGGCCGGCATGCACCGCCTTGACGGTGGCGGCGGCGCGCTGCAGCGCCGCGTCGCTGAGGTCGCTGGCATGGGCGTAAGCATGCGCCTCGCCGGCGACCGCGCGCAGGCCGAAGCCCTGGGTCACATCGAAGCTGGCGCTCTTTAGCTTGCCGTCATCGAAGGCAAGCGCCTCGGACTGGTTGAACTCCAGGAACAGCTCGCCGTCATCGCCGCCCTTGAGTGCGTCGGCCACGGTCCGTTCCGACTTGCTGCGGTCGAGCCCGGCGCGATTGAAGAACAGGTCGTCGGTGATGGCGATGGCGGACATCGGGGCGCTCCCAGGCTGGCTGGCGTGATATGGCTTTGAAAAACAATGTGGGCACGATAACCGTCCAGGTCCACCCTGTCAGTCGGCAATCAGCTGCGCGGGCGATGCGCGCTGTGGCCGAGATGCTCGGAATTGTTGCGGCTGATCGTCGCATAGTCTACGCAGCGCGCGTTCCGGCGAGTCTGCCGACGTGGCACAAGTCCCCGGAATGCTTGAGCTTTCGGGGGCAGCGGTGTAGCTTGCCGCCCGACCGTGGGGACGGGGGTACCACCGCGCTTGTCGCGTGCGCCATAGCGTCCAACCGGCCTTAAGTTTAACGAAGCTGCCGTGTGGCCGCGCCAGTCGGCCATGGTGGTCCGGGACGCTGCGGACATATCGGTCCTGAGCCGCGGCAGGAATGGGAAAGCTGAAGATGACGCAATCGAGGTTTTGGTCTGTCGCCGCCGCGGCCGTGGCACTCGCCGGATCGGCGCTGCCGGCGCTGGCCCAGGATTCGAACACGGTGCTGGGCGCGCCGCACGACAAGGGCATCGGCCTGCAGGCGCCGGCGACCGATCTCGCCGAGCAGATGGACTTCCTGCACAACTGGGTGCTGATGCCGATCATCACGGTCATCACCCTGTTCGTGCTCGGCTTGCTGTTCATCGTGTGGTTCCGCTTCCGCGAAACCAAGAACCCGGTGCCGTCGAAGACCACCCACCACACTTTGCTCGAGGTTGCCTGGACCATCGTCCCGGCCCTGATCCTCGTCTTCATCGCGGTGTTCTCGTTCCCGCTGCTCTACCGGCAGCTGGAGATCCCGACGCCGGGCCTCACCATCCGCGCCATCGGCCATCAGTGGTACTGGAGCTACGAATATCCGGACAACGGCAACTTCACCTTCGACGCCCGGATGATCCGCAAGGCCGACTTGCAGGAGGGCCAGAACTATCTGCTGGATACCGACAACGAAGTGGTGCTGCCGGTCGACACCGACATCCGCATCCAGATCACCGGCTTCGATGTCATCCACGCCTGGACCGTGCCGGCCTTCGGCGTGAAGCATGACGCGGTTCCCGGACGGACCAACGAGAGCTGGTTCAACATCAAGACCCCCGGCATCTATTACGGCCAGTGCTCGGAGCTGTGCGGCGTCGAGCATGCCTACATGCCGATCAAGGTGCGCGCGGTCAGCAAGGAGGAGTACCAGGCCTGGGTGACCGAGGCGCAGCAGAAGTTCGCCAAGGTCGACGGCACGGAGCCAGAATCGACCGGGGCGCAAGACGTCGCCGCCGCAGAGTAGACAGCCGAGCAAACAGCAGAATTCGCCTCAAGGGATTGCAGCCATGAGCCCCGTTACCACATCCCACTCCGCCTACGGTCACGACGATCACGGCGACCATAAGCCCGGCTTCTTCGTGCGCTGGTTCTATTCGACCAACCACAAGGACATCGGCACGCTCTACCTGATCCTGGCAGTGGTGTCGGGCCTGCTGGGCCTCGCCTTCTCGGTCTATATGCGCCTGGAGCTGATGGAGCCGGGCATCCAGTATTTCGGCACCGACGACTCGCCCGACGGGCAGCACTGGAACGTGGTGATCACGGCGCACGCGCTGCTGATGATCTTCTTCACCGTCATGCCCGCGCTGATCGGCGGCTTCGGCAACTGGTTCGTGCCGCTCATGATCGGCGCCCCCGACATGGCCTTCCCGCGCATGAACAACATCAGCTACTGGCTGACGGTTGTCGCACTGATCATGCTGGTGGCTTCGCAATTCGTGGACACCGGCGCCGGCACCGGCTGGACGCTCTATCCGCCGCTGTCCGACGGCACCTACCAGAGCGGACGCTCGGTCGACATGGCGATCTTCGCCCTGCACATGGCGGGCGCGGCCTCGATCCTCGGCGCCATCAACTTCATCACCACCATCTTCAACATGCGCGCGCCGGGCATGACCCTGCACAAGATGCCGCTGTTCGTGTGGTCGGTGCTGGTGACGGCGTT
>DATFDU010000011.1:0-4382 GCA_035251915.1 Dongiaceae bacterium
AGCCGCGGTTGAGCAGATGGAGATGGATCGCCAGCTCCACGCGATGATGCATCGCGGCCTGCGCCTCGGTGCCGTTGCGCGGCCGCTGCGGCGCGCACACGAACTCGGCGCGCGCGCCGACGTTCGAGACGTGCCACGGCAGGTTGTGCGCCTTGATCCTCGCTTCGATGCCGCGCGCTAGCCGTTCCGACATCGGCAGCATATGCTCGTACGCGGCCGGCGTAACCACCTGTTCCAGATTGGCACGCATCGCATGCAAAGCCATCGCGTTGGCGCTGAGAGTCGTGCCCATGCCGGAATAGCCTGACGGATTTTCCGCTTCCGCTTTACGCATGCGCGCCTCGATCTCGGCGGTGAAGCCGAACACCGAACAGGGAATGCCGCCGGCGATCGGCTTGCCGACCGTGAGAATGTCGGGTTCCAGATTGTGCGTACGCGCATAGCCACCGTAACCGGTGGAGATGGTGTGCGTCTCGTCGATCACCAGCAGCGTGCCGTGCTTGCGCGTGACGCTGCGCAACGCCTCGAGGAAGCCCGGCTGCGGCAGCACCATGCCGATGTTGGTGAGTGCAGGCTCGGTCAGTACGCAGGCGACATCGCCCGGCGCCAGCGCCGCTTCCAGCGCGGGGATATCGTTGAACTCGACAACCTTGGTGAATTGCGTGACGTCGTAGACCTGGCCGAGCAGGCCGGGCCGATGGATCGGCTTGCCGTCCTTGAGCCGCACGAAGGTGTCGTCGGCGGCGCCATGATAGCACCCGTGGAACACCAGGATCTTCGGCCGCCTGGTGATGGCGCGGCACCAGCGGATCACGAAGCGGTTCGCATCCGTCGCGGTGGTCGCCGCCTGCCAATAGGGCAGGCCGAACATCCTGGCAAGCAGCTCGCCCACCACCGCCACGTCTTCGGTCGGCAGCATGTAGGTGAGGCCGCGCGCCGCCTGCTCGGCGACCGCGCGCGCGACCGGCTCCGGCGAATGGCCGAACATCGATCCGGTGTCGCCGAAGCAGAAATCGTCATAGGAATGGCCGTCGACATCGTCGAGGCGCGAGCCCTTGGCGCTGGCGACGTGAATGGGAAAAGGCGTGCCCCAATCCAGCATCCAATGCATCGGAACGCCGTTGGCCCAGTGGGCCTTGGCGCGCTCCGCGAGCGCGCGGGACTTGGGATGACGTTGAGTGAAGAGATCCTTCTCGCGCTGCAACATGGCGTCGACGTTCGCGGACGGAACGCCGGCTTCCAGCTTTCGCATTTTGCGGCATACTCCTGCTGATGCGCGCCGAAGTGATACTCGGGCGCGAGGGGAACTCGCAAGGGGGAGCCGATGAGCGGAGTGCAGGGCCGCGTTGCGTTGGTGACGGGCGCCGGCAGCCACAATGGGATCGGATTCGCCTGCGCCAAGGCGCTGGCCGCCGCCGGCGCGCGGGTGGCGGTCACATCGACCACCAAGCGGATCAAGGATCGCGCCGACGAATTGCAGTGCGCGGCGGGCGACAAGCTGGCGGTGATCGCCGACCTGACCAAAGCCGCGGACGTGAAGCGTCTGATCGATGAAACCCGGCGCACACTCGGCCCGATCGATATCGTGGTGAACAATGCCGGCATGGTGCAGACCGGACGGCGCATGCGGCATGGCCGCGCGCACGAGATGAGCGACGAAGAATTCCAGCATCACCTCGATCTCAACGTGAAAACCTGCTTCGCGGTGACGCGCGCCGTCTTGCCGTCGATGATGCGCCGGCGCTACGGCCGCATCGTCAACATCGCGTCGGTCACCGGGCCGCTTGTCATCAATCCGAAGTCCAGCGGCTACGGGACAGGCAAGGCGGCGATGGTCGGCTATACCCGCGCGGTGGCGATCGAGGTCGCGAGCAGGGGCATCACCTGCAACGCGGTCGCGCCGGGCTGGATCGCCAGCGGCTCGGCCTCGAAGAAGGAAATCCTGGCCGGCCAGCAGACGCCGGTCGGGCGTTCCGGCACGCCGGAGGAGGTGGCGGCGCTGGCGCTGTTCCTGGCCAGCGAGGAAGCGAGCTACGTTACCGGCCAGATGATGGTGGTGGATGGCGGCAACACGATCCAGGAATTCAAAGGCGACCGGGCAGGCTGGTACTAACGGATAAGATGGCCTGCAACACCATCGGAGTGAGGGCGTTTACGGCGATTAACCAATTACTTCCGAGGGCTATATGTTAGACTTCAGATGCCCGACCCGCAGTCGGCCTTGGGGAAATGCGGGCGAGGATGGGTTGGATGAGTGAGAAAGAGGGCAAGGACTTGAGGCGCCAGCCGCGCTTTGATTTCGGCGGCACCGCGATGCTTGTGTTCGACGATCCGAACAAGCGCCGGACCCTGGCGATCACCAATTACCGCAACATCTCGAAGGCCGGTGCCTGCATCATCACGCCGGACTCGCAGAGCTTCACCATCGGCGATCATCTGTTCCTGATGCCGGAGCGGTATCGCAAGAAGCGCGAGGCGGTGGTGGTGGATCTCGGCACTGGCCGGCTGCACCTGCATATCCCGCGCAGCGACGAGCTCAGCGACTTTGAATTGGCCGAAGTGCTGCAGCGCTTGCAGAATGCCTTGGAAAAATGACGCCGGGACCTTTGCGGCTCAGGCGTTGAAGGCGACTTCTTCGTAGAGCCTGCTGACCACCAGCAACCCGCGGAAGCTGACGGCCACGTGCGATGGCGTCAGGCGCACCACTGTCCCGATGGTCGGGCCGCAGTGCGGCAGGTCGACGGAGATGCGGTCGCCGACACCGAGCCGGCGGTCGGTGCGGAGCAGGGCGCCGCTGGCGGACACATCGACCAAGTGGCAGGGAGCGGATTTCCCGTTGATCGACAGGTGGGCCGGCAGGTCGACGGCGTAGCGGGGGAAGGCACGCCGGTCAGCGTTCGGACGCCGGTCGAAAGATCTGGGGGAGTGCATGTCCGAGTCCTGTGCCTCTGTCAGGAACCCAGTTTCGCGGCAGCATCTTAATAAATCTTTACACGACCTTTGATCTAAGCCCAACTATCTAGGTTTCAACACAGCCTGGTGGTCTGTCAGATGCTGGAACCGCAATGCCAGGGCAGCGGTCGCCGCGGTCAGCGCTGCCAGCAGCGCCCAGGTCAGAGCATGGGGTCCTATTCCTTCGCGATAGCCCCACCAATAGGCGGCCGGCACGCCGATGATCCAGAAGCTGACGCCGTAAATGATGGTGGGGATCAGGGTGTCGGCGCAGCCGCGCAAGGCGCCCATGAGGACGCCCTGCAGACTGTCGACGACCACCAGCAGGCTGACCACGCCCGCCAACACCGGCACCAGGAGTGCGAGGACGGCCGGACTGTTTGTCAGGAGGCTGGCGGCCTGGTTCGGGAAAATGGCGGTCAGTGTGCCTACCACCGACATCAGGACGCCGGCCAGGATGACCGCGATCCATCCGGCATACTGGGCGCCGCGCCAGTCGCCGCGCCCGACCGCATTTCCGACCCGCACCGCGGCGGCCGTCGCGAGCCCGATGGTCAGCATGTAGACGAAGCTGGTGTAGTTGATCGCCGCATGCATGGTGGCGAGCGAGACCTGGCCCAGCCAGCCAGACATGTTGGTGATCATGGCAAAGCAAGCGGTCTCAAGCCCGATCGCGGCCGCCAGCGGAACGCCGAGGCGCAGCAGGGCGATGAACCCGTCCCATCCTTCGGTATGGCGGAACGTGATGCCGTAGCGGCGGCGGTCCAGGGTCAGCAGCACCAGCAGCACGCCGCCGATGCCGAGCCCCCAGCGGACCAGTGCGGTCGCGGTCGCGACGCCCACCGCGCCACCCTCCGGCAGCCCGAATGCGCCCGTGCCCATCGCGTAGGCAAGGATGGCATTTGCGATGTTGCCGACAAGCATCAGCACCATGGGCGCGACCGGGCGGCTGATGCCCTCCAGGAAATGCGCACAGGCGATAAAGACCAGGATTCCCGGCATTCCCCAGCCCATGGCTCGCAGGACAGCGCCGCCCCCCTCCGCCACCTCCGCCGGCTGTCCCAGCAAGCCAAGGATGACCCTGCCGTTGGTCATGACGGCCGCATAGATCACGCCGATGATGAGCGCGAGGATGAGGCCAAGGCGCCAGACCTCGCCGCAGGCCTCGGGCTTGCCGGCGCCGTCGAACTGGGCGGACCGCACGATGACCCCGATCAGCAGGCCGATGGCGGCGGTCTGCAGGACCGCGAGCGGTATCAGCGCGGCGCCGAACGCCGCCAGCCCGCGATCGGCAAAAGCGAGGTGGCCGACGATCGCCGTGTCCACCGTCAGCATCAGCACCATGCCGGCGCGCGAGAGCATAACCGGCAGCGCCAGGCTGGCGGTCCGGCTGACGTTGTCCCAGAAGCTCGTTCCCTCATCCGCGCCGG
>DATFDU010000012.1:0-5627 GCA_035251915.1 Dongiaceae bacterium
GCAGCGGCGGGCGGCGGCTCCGTAGGCCGTGACCACGCGCGCGAAGTCCCAGTCCTCCATCTCCTTGGGGAAGGCGCGGTGCGCCGGCTCGCGCACGGAGGAGGGCGCGATCACCGGCAGCCAATGCTCCTTGGCCCAGGAGGTGCGGCGGCCAAGGTGCGTGATCTGGACCATCACCGCCGCGCCGTATCTATGCACGCCGTCGGTCAATTCCTTGAACCAGGGGATGATCGCGTCGCTGCCGACATAGAGGTTGCCGAAGGCCTGGGGCGAATCCGGCGCCACGATCGAGGAGCCGCCGATCATGGTCATGCCGATCCCGCCCTTGGCCTTTTCCTCGTGGTAGAGGCGGTAGCGCGCCTTGGGCAGAGCCTCCTCGGAATAGGCCGGCTCGTGCGAGGTGCTGATGACGCGGTTCTTGAGGGTGAGATGCTTGAGCTGGAACGGCTGCAGCAGCGGATCGGCCATGCGTGAAAACTCTCCCGGAAACAGGCCGCGACTCTAGGCGAAGCCGCGGCAGTCCTACAAATCGGAAACGGCCGCTTTCCGGCGCGAAAAAGCAAAACGTCGCTTGACCCGGCCTCCGCGCAACAGGCTTGCGCGCCGCCTCGCCGCCGCAGGCGTAAGCTTGCGCGGACCGCGCCGCCCTTGCCGCCAGCCCCTGCCAGTCTAGAATGCCCGGCAAAGGGGGCCTCACCAAAGCACCCAGCGGGAGGAATTCATGGAATTGCGGTCCCTCGACTTCGACCTGGGCGAAACGGCCGAGGCGATGCGCGAGAGCGTGCGGTCCTTCGCCGACGCCGAAATCGCGCCGCGCGCCGCCGATATCGACCGGGACGACGACTTCCCCGCCGATTTGTGGCGCAAGTTCGGCAACCTCGGGCTGCTCGGCATCACGGTCGAGGAAGAGTTCGGCGGCGCCGGGATGGGCTACCTGGAGCACGTGATCGCGCTGGAGGAGATCTCGCGCGCCTCGGCCTCGGTCGGGCTCTCGTACGGCGCGCATTCCAACCTGTGCGTCAACCAGATCCGCCGCAACGGCACCGAGGCGCACAAGCGCAAATACCTGCCCAAGCTGATCTCCGGCGAGCATGTCGGCGCGCTCGCCATGAGCGAGCCGGGGGCCGGGTCCGACGTCGTCTCCATGCGCCTCAGGGCCGAGCGGCGTGGCGACCGCTACGTCCTCAACGGCACCAAGATGTGGATCACCAACGGCCCGAACGCCGACATCATCGTGGTCTATGCCAAGACCGACGCGGAGGCGGGTCCGAAGGGCATCACCGCCTTCATCTTCGAGACCAAGGCCAAGGGCTTCCAGGTCGCGCAGAAGCTGGACAAGCTCGGCATGCGCGGCTCCAACACCGGCGAGCTGGTGTTCAACGACTGCGAGGTGCCGGCGGAGAACGTTTTGCAGGCCGAAGGCAAGGGCGTCAACGTGCTGATGAGCGGGCTCGACTATGAGCGCGCGATTTTGGCAGCAGGGCCGCTCGGCATCATGCAGGCGGCGATGGACGTGGTGGTGCCGTACGTGCATGACCGCAAGCAGTTCGGCCAGCCGATCGGCACCTTCCAGCTGATGCAGGGCAAGCTCGCGGACATGTATTCGACGCTGTCCGCTTGCCGCGCCTATTGCTATGCGGTGGCGAAGGCGTGCGACAAGGGCCAGATCACCCGCAAGGACGCCGCCGGCGTCATCCTCTATTGCGCCGAGAAGGCGACCTGGATGGCGCTGGAGGCGATCCAGTGCTTGGGCGGCAACGGCTACATCAACGACTATCCGACGGGCCGCCTGCTGCGCGATGCCAAGCTGTACGAGATCGGCGCCGGCACCAGCGAGATCCGGCGCATGCTGATCGGCCGCGAAATCTTCAACGAGACGGCGTGAAAGCATGTCCATCCTCAAAAGCGAGATCGATACCCGCTCCGAGACTTTCCAGCGCAACCACGCCGCCATGCAAGCCCAGGTCGACGACCTCAAGAAGCTGGTCGAAGGCATCAAGCTGGGCGGCGGCGAGGCGGCGCGCACCAAGCATCTCTCCCGCGGCAAGCTGCTGCCGCGCGACCGCATCCGCTGCCTGATCGACGCGGGCGCGCCGTTCCTCGAGTTCTCGCAGCTCGCGGCCTACGACGTCTATGACGACGACGTGCCGGCCGCCGGCATCATCACCGGCGTCGGGCGGGTGGCGGGGCGCGAATGCGTGATCGTCGCCAACGATGCGACGGTCAAGGGTGGCACCTATTTTCCGATCACGGTGAAGAAGCACCTGCGGGCGCAGGAGATCGCGCGCCAGAACAACCTGCCTTGCATCTATCTGGTCGACAGCGGCGGCGCCAATTTGCCGAACCAGGACGAGGTGTTCCCCGACCGCGATCATTTCGGCCGCATCTTCTACAACCAGGCGACCATGTCCGCCGCCGGCATTCCGCAGATCGCGGTGGTGATGGGCTCCTGCACCGCGGGCGGCGCCTACGTGCCGGCGATGTCGGACGAGAGCATCATCGTCAAGAACCAAGGCACGATCTTCCTCGGCGGCCCGCCGCTGGTGAAGGCCGCCACCGGCGAGGTGGTGAGCGCGGAGGATCTGGGCGGCGCCGACGTGCATTCGCGCCAGTCGGGCGTCACCGATCACTATGCCGAGAATGACCGGCATGCGCTGGAGATCGCGCGCTCCATCGTCGCGCACCTCAACCGCACCAAGTCCGTATCGCTGGATGTCGCGCCGCCGGAAGAGCCGCTCTACGACGCCAAGGAGATCTACGGCATCATCCCCGCCGATCCGCGCCAGCCGTACGACGTGCGCGAGGTGATCGCGCGCCTGGTCGACGGCAGCCGGTTCGACGAGTTCAAGAAGCTCTACGGCACGACGCTGGTGTGCGGCTTCGCGCGGATCTGGGGCTATCCGGTCGGCATCGTCGGCAACAACGGCATCCTGTTCTCCGAATCCGCGCTCAAGGGCGCGCATTTCGTCGAGCTGTGCGCGCAGCGCGGCATCCCGCTCCTCTTCCTGCAGAACATCACCGGCTTCATGGTCGGCCGGAAATACGAGGCCGGCGGCATCGCCAAGGACGGCGCCAAGATGGTGACCGCGGTCTCCTGCGCGCAGGTGCCGAAGCTGACCATGCTGATCGGCGGCTCGTTCGGTGCCGGCAACTACGGCATGTGCGGCCGCGCCTTCTCGCCCCGCTTCCTGTGGATGTGGCCGAATGCGCGCATCTCGGTCATGGGCGGCGAGCAGGCCGCCAACGTGCTGGCCCAGGTCAGGCGCGATTCCATGGCTGCCCGCGGCGAGGATTGGCCGGATCACGACGAGGAGCAGTTCAAGGCGCCGATCCGCGCGCAATACGAGGCGCAGGGGCATCCCTATTTCGCCGGCGCGCGGCTGTGGGACGACGGGCTGGTCGATCCCGCCGATGCGCGCATGACGCTGGCGCTGGGGCTTTCGGCCGCGCTCAATGCGCCGGTCGAGCAGACCCGGTTCGGCATTTTCCGGATGTAGCCATGACCTCGTACCTCCAGATCGAGAAGGCGGGCAAGGTAGCGACGGTTCGGCTGAACCGGCCTGACAAGCACAACGCGTTCGACGAGCATCTGATCGCGGAACTCACGCAGGCGTTTCGCGATCTTGCGAGCGATGCGGCGGTGCGGGTAGTCGTCCTCGCCGCCAACGGCCAGAGCTTTTCCGCCGGCGCCGACCTCGACTGGATGAAGCGCATGTCGGCGATGGGCCGGGCCGAGAACGAGCGCGACGCCATGACGTTGGCGAACCTGATGGAAACGATCGACCGCTGCCCCAAGCCTGTGGTGGGCGTGATCCAGGGCGCGGCGTTCGGCGGCGGCGTCGGCCTGGTCGCCTGTTGCGACATCGCGATCGCGACCAGCAGCGCCAGCTTCTGCCTGTCGGAAGTGCGGCTGGGCCTCATCCCTGCCGTCATCTCGCCCTATGTCGCGGCGGCGATCGGGCCGCGCGCCTGCCGGCGCTATTTCCTGACCGCGGAGAAGTTCGATGCCGCGACGGCAGCGAAGCTCGGCCTCATCCACCGCGTGGTGGAGCCCGAGGCGCTGGAAGCGGTGCGGGACGATACCATCAAGCAGCTGCTGAATGGCGGGCCGGCGGCGCAGGTGGCGGCGAAGGATCTGATCCGGCGTGTCGCGGGCCCGCCGATCGACGAAGCGCTGCGGCGCGACACCGCCACAAGGATCGCAGACGCGCGCGCGTCTGCAGAAGGCAAGGAGGGCATCGCCGCCTTCCTCGAGAAGCGCAAGCCGAATTGGCAGTGAGGGGAAAGACCGGGGAATGTTCCGCAAGATCCTGATTGCCAATCGCGGCGAGATCGCCTGCCGCATCATGCGCACGGCCAAGCGCCTGGGCGTCGGCACGGTGGCGGTCTATTCCGAAGTGGACGCCCATGCGCTGCATGTCGAAATGGCGGACGAGGCGGTGCTGCTGGGCCCCGCGCCGGCGGCGCAAAGCTATCTCGCGATCGACAAGGTGATCGCCGCGGCGGTCGCGACCGGCGCCGAGGCGATCCATCCGGGCTACGGCTTCCTGTCGGAGAATGCGCGCTTCGCCGAGGCCTGCGGCAAGGTCGGCGTCACCTTCATCGGGCCGCCGGCGGCTGCGATCCACGCCATGGGCTCGAAGTCGGAATCCAAGCTGCTGATGGAGCGCGCGCGGGTGCCGCTGGTGCCGGGCTATCACGGCGCCGAGCAGGCGGATTCGCACCTGATCCACGAGGCCATGCGCATCGGCTTCCCGGTGCTGATCAAGGCCTCGGCCGGCGGCGGCGGCAAGGGCATGCGCATCGTGCGCGCCGAGCATGAGCTGCAGCCCGCGATCGAGGGCGCGCGGCGCGAGGCCAAGTCGGCGTTCGGCGACGAGCGGCTGCTGATCGAGAAATACCTGGCCAAGCCGCGTCACGTCGAAGTGCAGGTGTTCGCCGACAGCCACGGCAACGCGGTCTATATCCACGACCGCGACTGCTCGATCCAGCGCCGGCACCAGAAGGTGATCGAGGAAGCGCCCGCCCCCGGCCTCCCCGACGAGACCCGCAAGCGCATGGGCGAAGCGGCGGTCGCGGCCGCCAAGGCGGTCGGCTATGTCGGCGCCGGCACGGTCGAGTTCCTCTATGCCGACGGCGCATTCTTTTTCATCGAGATGAACACGCGGCTGCAGGTCGAGCACCCGGTGACCGAGATGATCGCCGGCCTCGACCTGGTCGAGTGGCAGCTGCGCGTCGCCAGCGGCGAGAAGCTGCCGAAGACGCAGGACGAACTGTCGATCAACGGCCACGCGATTGAAGCTCGGCTGTACGCCGAAGACCCGGCCAAGGGCTTTCTGCCGAGCGTCGGGCGATTGGAGCGCTTCTACCTAAGCGACATCGCCCGCATTGAAACCGGTGTCGAAGAAGGGGACCTAGTCTCTCCATTTTACGATCCCATGATCGCCAAGCTGGTGGCGCATGGCGACAACCGAGATGAGGCCCGACGGAAGCTTCTTGATGCCCTGGACCGGACCTTTGTTTATCCGGTGAGAAGCAATGGAGGCTTTCTCTATGAGGCTCTGGACCATCCAGCATTCGCGTCAGCCGATCTGTCGACCGGTTTCATCGATAAGCATGCTTCCGAA
>DATFDU010000013.1:0-6925 GCA_035251915.1 Dongiaceae bacterium
CCGGCCGGGATCTTCATGTCGAACAAGCACGAGAAATACAGGGCCCCCAAATCCTCCTGCCAAACGAAGAACATACGGTACTCGCACCACTGACCGCGAAACTCGACCACCATCTCCTCGTCAGCCGAGCGCTCGTGCCGCCATTCGTTGACGGCCACCAGCTCTTCCAGCATGTCGATGGGATTGTGACGGGTTTGGGTCGACTCTACTCGGAGCAAGGCCATTGCTAGCGCCCTCCATGCGTCGCCCCCCGGAGGCCCGCAGGTGGGGCCGCGCCCCCAGGACTAGATGACAGAGTGATGAATCCCCACCACAAATAGACTCGCAAATTTGGGAGTCGAGCGCAAGCGGGGAATTAAGGAATTTTCGAGTCTCGATCTAAGAAGGGTGGCTAAGGCTGCCCAGACTCGGACTCTTGTGGCGGCGCGTCGGTTAGGTTGGCGGTCGCGATGGCATCCTCGGCGGCAAGGCGGGCTTCCAGCGCGGCAACCCTCGCCTCCAGTTTGATCTGCGCCTCGCGCGCGGCCTGGGCGACCGCCTTCATGGCGTCGAACTCGTCGCGCGGCACCAAGTTCATGCGCGCCAGCAGCTTTTCCAGCTGCTGCTGGATACGGACCTCGACCTCGTGCTTCACGCCGCTGACGGAACCGAGCGCGCCGCTCGCCACTTTCGCCAGATCGTCGAGGAATCGGTTGTCGGTCTGCATATTCGCTTCGCTTGCCGCTGCCGGTGCCTCCACTTATAACCCGATCGCCGGCTGTTTCCATCCATTCCATTGGTCCCGCGCATGATGTTTCCCGAATTCGATCCGGTCGCGTTGCAGATCGGACCCATTGCGATTCGCTGGTACGCCCTTGCCTACATTGTCGGCATCCTGCTGGCCTGGCGCTACTGCATCTGGCAGGCGCAGCTGCCGCCGCAGCGCGTCTCGCGCACCCAGCTCGACGACCTGATGGTGTGGGTCACCGTCGGCATCATCGTCGGCGGGCGGCTGGGGCAGGTGCTGCTGTGGGCGCCGGGCTACTATCTCGCCAATCCGCTGGAAATCCTCATGATCTGGAAAGGCGGCATGGCGTTTCACGGCGGCCTGATCGGCGTCATCGTCGCGATCCTGCTCTATGCGCGCAGCCAGAAGCTCAGCCCGTTCGCCTTCTCCGATGTCATCGCGCCGTCGGCGCCGATCGGGCTGTTCCTCGGCCGCATCGCGAATTTCGTGAATGGCGAGCTGCCGGGGCGGCCGACCGACGTGCCGTGGGCCTTCATCTTCCCGCAGGCCGACATGCAGCCGCGCCACCCGAGCCAGCTGTACCAGGCGGCGCTCGAGGGCATCGTGCTGTTCATCATCCTGCACTGGGCCGGGCGCCAGCCGTGGATCCGCGAGCGGCTCGGCATGATGACCGGCCTGTTCCTCATCGGCTATGCCATCGCGCGCGCGGTCGGCGAGATCTTCCGCGAGCCTGAGGTCAATCTCGGCGCCTACAGCTTCCTGACCTGGGGGCAGGTGTTGAGCCTGCCGATGTTCCTGTTCGGGCTGTACCTGGTGATGCGCAAGCCTCGAGTGCCGGAAGGCGCGAAGTGAGCGAGGTCACGGTGTGACCGCCCTCGACCTCTTGAAGCGTCGCATCGCGGCGAGCGGGCCGGTCACGGTGGCGGAGTTCATGCGGCTTGCGCTGGCCGAGCATGGCGCCGGCTACTATGCGACGCGCGATCCCATCGGCCAGGCGGGCGATTTCATCACCGCGCCGGAGATCAGCCAGATGTTCGGCGAGCTGATCGGCCTGTGGTGCGTCGACGCGTGGGAGCGCGCCGGCGCGCCCGATCCGTTCCTGCTGGTTGAGCTGGGCCCCGGCCGCGGTACTCTCATGGCCGATGCGCTGCGCGCCGCCAAGGTGCGGCCTGCTTTTCTCTCGGCGCTGCGCCTGCATCTGGTGGAGATCAGCCGGCCCTTGCGCGACGTGCAGGAGCAGCGGCTCGGCGCCTTTCATCCGTTGTGGCACGACGATACCACCACGCTGCCGGAGGGGCAGGCACTGGTCATCGGCAACGAGTTCCTCGATGCGCTGCCGATCCACCAGTTCGAGATGACGGAGCACGGCTGGCGCGAGCGCGCGGTCGATCACGCGAACGATGCGCTAGGTTGGACGCTGCTGTCGCCCGGACCGCAGACCGGCCTGCTGCAACCCGCGCACCGGCGCGCCAAGCCGGGTGAGATCGCGGAAGTGTGCCCTGCTGCTTTGTCGCTGGCCGGCGCGCTCGGTGCGCGCATGGCGGAGGACGGCATCGCCGCCTTGTTCATCGACTACGGCCCGGCGGCGAGCGGGGTCGGCGGGTCGCTGCAGGCGGTGAAGGCGCACCGCTTTTGCGATCCGCTGCAAGACCTCGGTGCGGCGGACCTGACGGCGCACGTCGATTTCGCCGCCATCGCGAACGCGGCGCGCGAAGCGGGCGCACGCGTGCACGGCGCGGTCGCGCAGGCGACGTTCCTGGAGACCCTCGGCATCCGCACCCGGGCGGCGCTGCTCTCGGCGGGAGCGGGCGAGGAGGACCGCGCGGCGATCGCGCAGGCGATGACGCGCTTGATCGATCCCCGGCAAATGGGCAGTTTGTTCAAGGCGCTCGCCATTTCGCATCCCGACCTGCAGGAGCTTGCCGGCTTTCCATGATCACTCTCGGCGTTCTCAGCGATCTTCCCGGCATCCGCCACGGATTCATGACGCGCGCCGGCGGCGTCAGCGAAGGCATCTACGCTTCGCTCAATTGCGGCCTCGGCTCTGACGACGATCTCGATCACGTGCGCGAGAATCGGCGGCGCGTGCTGCAGATGGTTGGCATTCCCGCGAAGTCGCTGCTGACCGCCTACCAGGTGCATTCGCCGGACGTGCTGGTGGTGGAGGACGAATGGCGCGACGGGCCGCGGCCCAAGGTCGACGCCCTCGTCACCACGCGCAGGAACATCGCGATCGCCGCGTCGTCGGCCGACTGCGTGCCGATCCTGTTCGCCGATCCCGAGGCCCGCGTGGTCGCCGCCACGCATGCCGGCTGGCGTGGCGCCATTGGCGGCGTGCTGCAGGCGACGGTGAAGCAGATGTGCGCGCTCGGCGCCAAAGCGGAGCGCATTCGCGCCGGCATCGGTCCCTGCATCGGCCCGGCGAGCTACGAGGTAGGACCGGAGTTCCCCGCGCCCTTCCTGGCGCAGAACCCGGCCAACGCCCGCTTCTTCCGTCCGGCGCAGCGCGCGGGCCACCATATGTTCGATCTCGAATCCTACGTCGCGGCTGAGCTCGAAGCGATGAAGCTCGCCGCGATCGAAATGGCGCACCGCGACACCTGCGCGGAGGCAGACACCTTCTTCAGCTACCGCCGCTCCTGCCTCAGCAAGGAGCCAGACTATGGGCGGCACGTGTCGGTGATCGGGCTGGTGTAGCGTTGTGCGCAAAGGGCCGTTAGCGCTTTGTAAACAATAACGCGTACTAGGATTGTTGGTCCGAGCGGAGACGATCAGTGGCCGATCGCGCAGAGCTGCCCACCTATACCCAGCCCGAGGCAAAAGCCGCGCTGCTGATGGCCGGCGCATGCGGCACCATATACTCGTTGGTCATGCCCGAATCGGAGCAGGCTCTGGCTTTCGTGGTCGACGGCTGTGACCGCGAGTCGGTTCTAGGACCGGAGGGTGCCACCAGGCTGGCGGAATTGCGGCGTGCCCATTATCTCAGCCGCTATCACGAGCCGTGGACCCAGAAGCAGGACGCGATGCACGAGACCTATTTCAGTCATTGGCTGGAATGGGCGGCGCCGATTGTGTCGTTTCACGCGGAAGAGTTTCCATACCGCTATCCGACGGCCGGCGCGAGCGAAGGCATCTTCAAGATCATGGCGGAGTATGCCGCGACCTGCCGGAAGTCCGGACGAGAGCCGTCGGTTCATGTGTTCGAGGGGGAGTATGAGGGCTTCCCTGCCTATGCGGCCGCGCTGCGAATCCGCACCGTCGCGCATCCGCGCGATGACTGGCGCAAGGTGCCATCGCGCATCGACCCGCACGCGCAGTTCTGGGTGAGCCAGCCCTCGGCCATCGACGGAACCGTCTGGGACGAGTTCGCCGACTTTGTCTCCGCGATGGCCGCTGCGCGGCCCGAGGTCGAACTGGTTCCCGACCTGACCTATGTCGGCAGCGTCGCGCGGGATTTCGGCGTCGATCTCGACCATCCGAACATTCCCGCCTTCGTCATCAGCCACAGCAAGCCCTTCGGCGGGTACTACCATCGCGTCGGCGGAGTCTTCGCGCGTCGCGAGTATCTCTCGCTGTTCGGCAACAAGTGGTTCAAGAACCTGCAATCGCTGGCCTGGGGCACGGAGATGATGAAGCGTCACGGCGTCTTCGACCTGCCGCGAAAGTATCGTCCGATCCAGGAGGCCGCGGTCGAAAGCGTTGCAAGGCGACTGGGCATCGACAGCTTGCGCCCGGCCGATGTCCTGCTGCTCGCGACCGCCAAGCCGCGCGGCGAGACATCGCCGTTGTTGTCGACGGTCTTGCGCGGCAGCGGCTCCAATCAGGTGATCCGCTTGTGCCTGACGCCGGCGATGACGTGCCTGATCGACCCATCCATGGCGCCGGAGACCATTGGCCGGCTTCAGGAGCGGGGCACGCCATGAAAGTCGACACGCTGCGTCTGCTCACCAGCGCCGAGGACATCCACCGCTTCGTCCTCGGACTGTGGAGCGATGGTCCCATAAGGCGCTCGCACGAGAGCGGCGGACGCGTGCACGAGATCGTGGAACGCTTCGCGCGGCTGCCGCGATTTTTCTACGAGGCTTCGGATCAGCGCATCGAATGGACGCACTTCTCCACTTGGTGGGGCGGAATCCTCCTGTGCGACTACGAGAATCCGAACATCCGCGACCTGCGCTATCTGCACGAGATCTATCACGGCGCGACCATGCCCAATGTCGCGAACATGAACCTCGCCACGCTGGAGGCAAAGAACTTCCGCAACGAACGGGAGGCCAGCACTTTCACCGAGATGGCGATCTATCTGGAGCTTCCGGAGTTGCGGCCGCGGACCTTCGCGCACCCGATCTTCGTCGATCGGTTTCTGTTTCCCGACGGCGATCTCAACCGTCCGGACGAGCGGATGCTGCGCCGCTGGAAGAGCGAGCCGGATCTCGTGTTCCAGGAACTGATGTACGAGCGGGTGCGCGTCGTATCGGCAGCGGATCACGAGGTGGATGCGTCGGACCCACAGGTGGTCTGGCTCCGCCGCTATCAGGAGCAGGGCGCCAACTGGCTGAAAGTGTGGGCGAACCGCTATCAGCTGGTGGAAGATGCGATGATCGCGCTGCGCAGGAACTGCGGCGCGCATGGCCGTGCCGCCGCCGCGCGGCAGCATGTGGACTGGCTGCTGTCCGCCGAGATCACCGACGGAACCGATATTCCGTTCCATCGGGAAGCGGTCTTGTTCCGTGACAGCTTCGATCAGCTGATCGCCACCTACGACCGGGCGATGACCCGTGCCGACCAGACACCGGTGAAGCATAGGGGCGAAGACTGAGGAAGCGCGACCGCTTCCAGTGGCTGTCACCAAACTCCCGGAATCATCCGGTAGCGCACCCGGGCGGCATAGTCCGTGTAGCCCGGCAGCTCCGCCATCAGCGTGCGCTCTTCCATCACGGCGCGGATCGCGAACAGCAGGCTGATGACCGGCGCGAGCGCCAAGCCCCACCATGATCCGAGCAGCAGCGGAAGTCCGGCGATCAGCAGCAGCGTGCCGCTGTACATCGGATGCCGCACGATCGCATAGGGTCCGTCGCTGATCACGCGATGTCCGCGCTCGGCCTGGATCTTCACCACCGGGACGGCGAAGCTGTTGGCGCGCATGATCAGGAACATGATGTACATGGAAGCCGCGATCGCGACGGCGCCGAGCGCCTGCAGCCACAGCGGCATGTCGGACCAGGCGAAGCGCACCGCGTCCAGGCTCATGACGACGAACCAGGCGCACCAGAGGAACAGGAATGCCGCCATCAACCGCCTGTCCCACGGCTTCTGCTCGCGCTGGATCAGCGGCTTCATCCGTTCCTCCAGCAGCGCGGGATTGTGACGTAGCAGCCAACCCGTGATGAGCGCGCTGGCAAGGCTGAACTCGAGAAGGAAGATCCAGCCGGCCGGCCAAGCCAGGGTTCCCGCCGGCACGAACAGCAGCAGGAGCATGATCGCGAGGCCGACCACCGATTTCTGCGCCAGCCGCTGGGTCATCGGCGATCGCTAGACCGGCACCCTGAGCACGGCGCGCAAGCCGCCGAGCGGCGAATCGCCAAGCGTGAGGTCACCGCCGTGGCTGCGCAGGATGTCGCGCGCGATGGTGAGGCCGAGGCCGGTGCCGCCGGTCTCCTCGTTGCGCGAGGCATCGAGCCGGAAGAACGGCTTGAACACCTCTTCGCGGCTGTCCTTGGGAACGCCAGGGCCGTCGTCGTCGACCACGATCTCGACGCTGCCGCGGCGGCGGTTGAGCGCCACCTCGATGCGCCCGGCGTAGCGCTGGGCGTTGCCGACGATGTTGGCGACCGCCCGGCGGAAGGCATCGCGCCGCAGCGGCACGGTGATCTCCGAATCGGTGGCGGCGAAGCCGATGCGCGCGCCGTTGCGGCGCGCGCCGCTCACCACGTCTTCGACCGCGGCGACGATGTCGGTTTCGGTCGGCACTTCGGTCCCTTCGCCGCGCGCGAAGGCGAGGTAGGCATTGACCATGCGCTCCATGTCCTCGACGTCGCGCTTCAGGTCCTCGATCGCCGGGTTCTGGCCCATCATGGCGAGCTGCAGCTTCATGCGGGTCAAGGGGGTGCGCAGGTCGTGGCTGACGCCGGCCAGCATCTCGGTGCGCTGCTGCATCTGACGGCGGATGCGGGCGCGCATCTGGTTGAAGGCGCGGCC
>DATFDU010000014.1:0-3580 GCA_035251915.1 Dongiaceae bacterium
CTGTCGCAACAGCTTGAAGAAATCGTCGAAGGTGCCGGCGCGGTTCATGCGGTCCAGGAGATAGGGCGGCAGCTCGGCGATGGCCGGATCTTCGGCGAGGGCGGCAGCATGGACTGCAAGCATGGACGCCGCGAGCAGCCCCAGGCGAAGACGCAAACGGCATGGACCGGCAATGGAACGCGACATGGACACCCCCAAGAATCTCTCACAGCCAATCGACTTGGCGCTGCAATGCAAAGTTGAGCAGCGGAACATGGCCGCATCGTGGCCGGGAAGTGTTGATTGAGTGTTAATTGCCAGAGGCGGTACGTCGCCGGCGTGCCTGTTATTCGGCACCGAGGAATTTGCGAGTTTCCACGCCGCCTAAGGCACAGCGCTGGTCTGGACGCAGAGACCACCGCTCGGAAAAATTTGATCTGTCATGTCGGCAGCCGGGTCGCTCCGACGTCCTTGAGATGGGCGGCGCTGGTCAGCTTGCATCGCAAGCGAGCCGGACGCGCTGTCCCGCGGCCAATTCCAGGAGGAACGCCATGATGAAAGTCACCCAGCATCTCTGGTTCGAGAAGGACATGGAAGCGGCGGTCCGCTTCTATACCTCCCTTATCCCCGGCTCGGAGGTGCACTGGATCTCCGTCCTGCCCGGCGACACTCCGAGCGGGCCCGAGGGCAGCGTCAAGATCGCATCCTTCGCGCTCGGCGATCAGCGCTACATGGCGATCGAGGCCGGCCCGCTCGATCCCTTCAACCACAGCTTCTCCATCATGGTCGAATGCGAGACGCAGGCGGAGATCGACCGCCTGTGGGATGCGCTGACCAAGGGCGGCGCGACGGAGCAATGCGGCTGGCTGAAGGATCGCTGGGGGCTGAGCTGGCAGGTCACCCCGAAGCGGCTCGGCGAGCTCATGGCCGACCCCGACCGCGCCAAGGCCAGGCGTGTCTCGGCAGCAATGCTGAAGATGGTGAAGTTCGACATCGCGAAGTTGGAGGCCGCAGCCGGAGGCTGAAGCCGTGTGTAAGCGCTCGGCCACCCAGGCGTACCGCCACAAAAGAGCAACTCGCCGAACGGCGCCGGCCCCCGCGGCGAGGTTGGACAAGTGATTGGCCGCCGGCGCGCAGGCACATTACTCTTGCCCTCCGGATCAGGGGAGAAGGAGGCATGCCATGCGCGGAGATGCGTTCACCCTGGTCCTTGCGGCCGTGCTCTGGATGGCGGCGCTCGCGCCCGCGCGGGCGGCCGACACGCCGGTCGACCTCGAGCTCATCCTCGCCGTCGATGTGTCGCGCTCGATGGATATCGACGAGCAGAAGCTCCAGCGCGACGGCTATGTCGCGGCGCTCACTCATCCCGAAGTCGTCGCGGCCATCACCCAGGGGCGCCACGGCAGGATCGCGCTCTCCTATATCGAGTGGGCGGGGCCGGACATCCAATACAAGGTGGTGGACTGGCGCGCGATCGACGGTCCGGAGTCGGCGCGGGCGTTCGCCGGCGCGCTGGCGCAGGCGCCGATCCAGCGCTTCCGCGGCACCTCGATCTCCAACAGCCTGGTGTTCGTCGCGCCGCAGTTCGACCACAACGGCTTCGAGGCAACGCGCCGCGTGATCGACGTGTCGGGCGACGGGCCGAACAACATGGGCATCCCGATCGAGGTGGCGCGCGCGCCGATCCTCGATGCCGGAATCACCATCAACGGCCTGCCGATCATGATCAAGCAGCCGAGCGGCTTCGCCTCGATCCCCGATCTCGATGCCTATTATGAGCAGTGCGTCATCGGCGGCTTCGGCGCCTTCCTGGTCGTGGTGCAGTCCGCCGACCAGTTCGCCGAAGCGATCCGCCGCAAGCTCGTGCTCGAGATCGCCGGCCGCCAGCCGCAGATCATCCCCGCGGCTGCGGCGGTGAGCGATCATCGCATGGACTGCCTGATCGGCGAGAAGCTGCGCCAGCAGTGGATGCGCGAGTAGCTGCCGGACGCCGGCCGGAGCGGATACCGCTCTAATCGGCCACGGCCTCGTTGGACGAGGTACGCACGTCCGCCTTGGTCAGGTGGATCACGATATTGCCGAGTGCAATGGCGCCGTCGTAGCGCACCGGCACCGGCGGCAGGTCCGGCCGGATCGCGGCCACCCAGATCGTCGGCGCCGACGAACCGGCGTCCGGCTGGCGTTTCGACTGCCAGCTCTTCCGGAAGCCGGAGATGCGGTTCATGGTGAAGCTGCAGCGCACGGCCGGGCCGTGATAGATCGAATAGTCGTTGGGCGGCAGGGTCGATTCGTCGATGTGCCTGAGGGTCAGGTCATAGCGGCGCCGGCCGTCGAACACCGGAACGGTCTGGTCGCAGCGGCCATTCTCCTGCAACGCCCGGGTGGCGGCGACGGCAAGACTGAGCGGATCGACGATCCCTTCCGGCAGCGATTCGGGCAGCTCGCCTTCGATGTCGGGATCGGGCTCCGGCGGGGGAGTCTGCTGCAGGTCGTAGCGGCCGCCCTCGGCAAAGCCGAGCTGCACCGTCCGCAGGTTGCCCTGCCAGTTGCTCACCGCGTCATAACGCTGCGGCGCGATGCGGCCGTTGCGATCGAGGCCCTCGGCGGCGAGCCTGGTCTGCCAGCCGTACAGCCAGCCGACCATCCCCTGCGTCCCGCCTTCGGCGGTCACGCGGTAGCGGTCGGGCTGCAGCGTCATGTCCACATCCAGGGTGAAGATGTGAAGGCCGCCGAGATAGACGTCGTAGGTCAGGTCGACGGTTCGGGCCAACGCGGCCTCCGCCGCCCCCGCGGGAGCCGACCAAAGGCACACGGCGCTCGCCAGGGCAAGGCCGGCACATGAGGCGGTGAGGCGGGCAGTCAGGCGAGGCATCCACGCGATCCCTGCTGTGCGACGGCCACGATCATAACCATTCCTGCTGCGATAGGAACACCGTTCGCATTCGGTCGTCGCGCCCCGTGGCCTCCGCCGACAAGCCACCGACACCGATTGCCTGCGGCGCCGGAGTGGCGGATCATGGACGGCGCGACCAGGGGAGGGAGCCGATGTCACAGATCCGTCAGACGCTCGAGAGAATTTGCGATGCCTTCAACGCGCACGACCTCGACCGCATCATGAGCTTTTTCACCGATGACTGCGTGCTGGAGATGCCCAGGGGAAACCAGCCCTGGGGGTCGCGATCCGAAGGCAGGGAGAATGTGCGCAAGGCCCTGGCCGGGCGATTCGAGGGGATCCCCGATGTCCATTACGGCAATGGCCAGCACTTCGCCGATGACGCCGCCAATACCGGCATGTCCAAATGGACCCTGACCGGAACCCGCCGCGACGGACAGCGGATCGAAGTGTGGGGCTGCGATTTCTACACCTTCCGGGACGGCAAGGTCACGCGCAAGGACTCTAACTGGAAGATCGTGGAGTAGCTCAGCTCTTGTGGATCGGGTCGATCCACTTGACGGCTTCCGGCTGCTCGACCGGCTCGATGTCGAGGTTGACCACCACCGCCTCGCCGTCGCTGCGCACCAGCACGCATTCCAGCGTCTCGTCGCGGGAGGCGTTGATCTCCTGGTGCGGCACGAACGGCGGCACGTAGATGAAGTCGCC
>DATFDU010000015.1:0-17719 GCA_035251915.1 Dongiaceae bacterium
GGTTGCGCGCGGTCTCGGGCGAGATGCTGAGCCCGCGCGCGATCGCCTTGGCCGAGTTGCCTTGCAGCAGCAGGTGCACCACTTCCCGCTCGCGCTCGGTGAGGATGGATGCACCGAAATGGCGATAGGCCCGGCGCAGGCTGTCATGCAGGGCCGAGCGGTCGCTGGCGACAGGACTTTGAACCTCGTTCATGCGGCGCACCGCTTCGCGCGCCAGCGGCGCGGTCGCCGCCAGCCAATGGTGGTCGCGGCGCGTGAAGCGCGGACGGCCGGGCCGGCGCATGATGGAGACGTGGGCGGCGCTGCCGGAGCCGAGCGCGGTCAGCAGGCCAAGCTCGTCGCCGATCTCGAGATGACGGTAATAGCTGGAGAAATATTCGCTGCGCAGGAACCCCTCGGGCGCCAGCTCGCTCAGCCGGAAGCAGCCTTCGGTGGTGCCGGCCAGGAAGCGGTTGTAGAACGGATCAAGCAGGTATGGACCGTCGTGATAGGCGGGCGATGGCTCCTGCGCCCCGCCGTAATAGGGCGCGCTCGGCGGCGCGTCGCGGTGCAAGGCCGCGAACACGGCAACGTCGAAGTCCAGCACCAGCCGCAACGCCGATTCCAGCGCTTCGGCAACGGCCTCCGGTCTTGCGGCGGTCAGGACGCGCAGTGCCGCCGCGTTCCAGGCGGCGAAGTCGGGCGCGGCGAGCGGTGTGTGCTGGACCATGAGAGTTCCCCCGCTCACAGGATAGAGCGTGCCGCGGCGTCCCGTCGCCAAAATTTCGCTTGATCGACGGGCGCGTTTCCCGTAACTGCGGCGGCTGGCGCGCCGGCAGAACGACCCGCGGAACGACCTCGCCGCGCGCTGGTTTCCTTAGACAACCTGCCAGACCGCGCTGGCCGCGTTCAGTCGCCCCCCAGTGCGATCCCGGGTTTCACCGGCGCCCATCGCAGCAAGGTGCAGGTCCGGAGGTGACGCATGGCCCATTTCCCCTACAGCGGCAACATTCTGATGATCGGCTACGGCTCGGTCGGCCGCTGCACGATGCCGCTGATCGAGAAGCACTTCGGCTTGAACACGCTGTCGCGCGTGACCGTGGTGGACGGCCATGACCATCGCGCCGACGCCCAGCGCTTCATCGACAAGGGAATGACCTACCTGGTCCAGCCGATCGGCCCGCAGAACCTGGAGGCGACCCTCGGCAAATACTGCAAGAAGGGCGACATCATCCTCAACCTGTCGGTCGAGGTCGATTCGCTCGAGGTCGTCAAGTGGGGCCAGAAGAACGGCGTGATGTATCTCGATACCTGCATCGAGCCGTGGGCGAACTACTACGACAACACCGACATTCCGGAAGAGCAGCGCACCAACTACTATCTGCGCCACCGCGCGCTCGAGGCGCGCAAGTCGTTCCCGAAGAATGGCCCGTCGGCCCTGCTGACCCACGGCGCCAATCCCGGCCTCATCACGCATTTCATCAAGCAGGCGCTGCTCGACGTCGCCAACTTGACCGGCAACGACGCCACCAAGCCGACCACACGCGAAGGCTGGGCGAAGCTGATGCAGAGGACCGGCACCAAGGTCATCCATGTCGCCGAGCACGACCTGCAGGTGACCAATGTGCCGAAGCGCCAGGGCGAGTTCTGCAACACCTGGTCGATCCCCGGCTTCGTCGGCGAGGGCTCGCAGCCGGCCGAGCTCGGGTGGGGCACGCATGAAAGGCGCATTCCCGAGAACGGTGCCGAGCACAAGGTGGGCTGCAAGGCCGCGATCTACCTGCGCCAGCCCGGCTGCACCACCGAGGTGCGGTCGTGGACGCCGACCGGCGGGCCGATGATCGGCTTCCTCATCACCCACGGCGAATCCATCACCACTGCGGACTATTTCACGGTGCGCGACGGCGCCGGCAAGGCGGTCTATCGCCCGACCGTGCACTATGCCTATCACCCGTGCGATGACGCCGTGCTGTCGGTGCGCGAGTTCCAGATGAAGAACTTCGAGATGCAGCCGAAGGAGCGGCCGCTGAACGAAGAGATCGTCGATGGCATCGACGAGCTGGGGGCGCTGCTGATGGGCGACTATGGCGCCTATTGGTACGGCTCGCAGCTGTCGATCCACGAGGCGCGCCAGCTGCTCGGCCCCGACTACAACGCGACCTCGATCCAGATCGCGGCGCCGGTGCTGGCCGGCGCGATGTGGCTGATCGAGCATCCCGACCGCGGGCTGGTGGAGCCGGAGGATCTCGACCACGATTATGTGCTCGACATCTGCCGGCCGTATCTCGGCCCGGTGGTCGGCGTGCGCTCCGACTGGACGCCGCTCAAGCACCGCAACGTGTTGTTCCCGGAACCCAACCTCGACACTGGCGATCCCTGGCAGTTCGAGAACTTCCGGGTTCGCAGATAACACCCGCTCTCCAACTGTCATCCCGGCCGAACGAAGTGAGAGCCGGGACCCATGCGATGGTTCCGCGTCACTGAAGCGCACCATGGGTCCCGGATCACGCCGCTTCGCGGCTGTCCGGGATGACAGTTAGGTGAGTGGCGATTACGGCCACACGATCGGCTGCAGCGCGAATAGCGGCACCGGGCCGAAGCTGACCGTGCGGTTCTGCAGCGACAGGCCGAACGTGGCCTCCAGCCTGCCGTCCAGCCCGGGCTTCTCCAGCGCCTTGGCGGTCGCGCGCGCGATCAACGCGCGGTCGGCCGGAATGAGCCCATCGCGGATCAGGATCTCGAGCGCCTCGCTGAGTCCGGTGGTGGTGATCGTCCCCGCTCCCTCGGGCTGAAGCTCGGCGTCCAGCGCCAGCGTCGCATTGCCGGTGACGCTGAGCGGTCCTTGCGTGAACGCAAAGCCGTTCAGCTCCGCTGCGCCGCCGGCATCGCGCCAGGCCGCGAGCGCCTCCTTGAGCGGCGCCATCGGCATCGGGCCCTTGATCGTGGCGTCGAAGGACAGCGTCTCGACCGTGTCCTCAGTCACCAGGCGTGTGCCGGGCGGCAGCGCCATGCTGCGGAGATCCAGCGTCACGCGCGCCAGCGGCATGTTGAAATCGGTCGGCGGCGTCGGGGGCCGGTCCAGCATGACGGTCGCGGTGGCGCTGGCCAACACCGTGCCATCGGGCATCGTCACGTCGGGCTGCTGCAGCGCCAGCGTGAAGCCGCGCAGCAGGCCGCTGTTGTGCAGGTCGATCGTGCCGGCAAGGCCGGTGGTCGCGACGCGCCACTCGGCGGGGTCGCCGGCGAGGCGCAGCGACGCATCATGCTGGCCGTCGGAGCGCACCGCGATCCGGCGCAGGTTCCACGGCGCCATCTCGGCCTGGAGCGTCGCGCCGGCCCACGTCGCCTCCTCGCGCGGCCCGCGCCAGCGGATCGAAGGTTGGCGGAAGGTCGCCTCGAAGCGGAATGGAAAGCCGCCGATGCCATCCCACGCGAAGGCGACCTCGTTGCCGAGGGCGCGCTGCTCGCTCGCCCAGGTCTCCACCCCCGCTTCGAGCTGCTGGGCGACATGGCGCCAGAAGGCGACATAGCCGCCGGCCAGCACTGCCAGCACGACCAGGACGCCGATCAGCAGAAAAACGCGCTTGAGATTTGAGCGGGTCTGGTATGCGGTCGAACGATTGTGCATGCAGGCCGCGGTTGTTATGGTGCGCCGCCCTGCATCGGCCATAAGCCTTGCCAAGTCCAGCGAAATCTCCCGCCATGAGCCCCGATTCCGTACGCCAGGCCAGCGACCCAGCGGGGGCCGTTGCGACCCCGCCGGAGGCACCGCTGACCAGCACGCTGGCCCGCGTGGCGCCGGGCATTTTCGTGCTGCTGTGGGCGACCGGGTTCCTGATCGCCAAGCTCGGCGTGCCCTATGCGCAGCCGATGACCATTCTCGCCATCCGCTTCGTGCTGGCGGCGGCGATGATGGCAGGCGTCGCCTTCATCATGGGCGCGCCCTGGCCGCGCTCGTGGCGGCGGATCGGCCACATCGCGATGGTCGGCATCCTGCTGCACGCGGTCTATCTGGGCGGCTGCTATGTCGCGATCTATGCCGGCATGCCGGCGGGCATGGCGGCGCTGATCGCCGGCTTCCAGCCGATCCTGACCGCGACCATGGCAGGCCCGATCCTCGGCGAACGCACCCGTCCGCTGCAATGGATCGGTATCGCCATCGGCTTCGTCGGGCTGATGATGGTGCTGTGGGAGCGCATCGTGATCGACCTCAGCCATCCCGCCGCGCTGCTGTTCGCGATCCTGTCGCTGCTCGGCATCACCTCGGCGACGATCTATCAGAAGCGCTTCTGCCCGAGCTTCGATCTGCGCACCGGCAGCGCGATCCAGTATATCGCGGCGTCCCTGGTGACGGTGCCGCTGACGTTGTTCCTCGGCATCGGCGAGATCGTGTGGGCGCCGACCTTCATCTTCGCGCTGGCGTGGCTGGTGATCGTGCTCAGCGGCGTCTCGATCGCGCTCCTGACCTGGATGATCTCGCGCGGCGCCGCGTCCAAGGTCGCGAGCCTGTTCTACCTGACCCCGCCGATCGCGGCGATCGGCAGCTATTTCTGGTTCGATGAGACCCTGTCGCCGCTGGCGCTGGGCGGCATGGCGGTCATCGTCTTCGGCCTCTACCTGCTCAACCGGACCCGGGCTGCTTGAGGGGGCCGGCATGAGCGTCACGGAAGACGAGAAGGCCCTGATCGAAAGCCGGCGCCACAATCCGGAGCCGGGCAAGGACTTCTTCGTGTTCGCCTACGGCTCGCTGATGTGGCGGCCGGATTTCCCCTTCGTCGAGATCCTGCCGGCGACGCTCTACGGCTATCACCGCGCCTTCTGCATCACCTCCACGCACTATCGGGGCACCACCGACCGGCCTGGCCTGGTGCTGGGCCTCGACCGCGGCGGCATGTGCATCGGGCGGCTCTATCGCATCGGGCATACCGATGCCGCCCAGGTCGCGGAGTATCTGCACCAGCGCGAGCTCATCACCGGCTGCTACGTGCCCAAGCACGTGACCCTGCGCCTGCAGGACGGCGGCAAGGCGGAGGGCCTGACCTACGTTGCCGACCGCACGCACTATCAATACGCCGGCAAGGTGCCTGACGAGAAGATCGCCGGCATCATTCAACATGCGACCGGCGTGATGGGCAGCAACCGCGACTACCTGCGCAACACCGTGCAGCATCTCGAAGAGATGGGCATCGCCGACACCAGCCTGCATCGCATCTTGAAGCTGGTAGAGCGGCGGAGTGATGGCTAGCCCCAAGAGCGATTCCCTTCTCCCCTCGCGGGAGAAGGATGCGTAGCCTTAGCGAACAAAGTGAGCTTAGGCGAAGCTGGATGAAGGGGCCGCGCCGGCAGGCGCGCAGCGCGAGAGCGCTACAACTTTGATACACGGCGCAGTGCTCCTGGCGCTCTGGCGAGCGCGCGCACCTATCGGTGCGCGACCCCTCACCCAACTCCGGCTAAGCTCGGCTGCGCCTTGCTAAGCCTCCGTAGCCCTCTCCCGCGAGGGGCGAGGGGTTTTCTTTTGGGGCAAGAGGGCGTGTGTAGCTTTGCAACCGTCGCTTCCCTCGCCTATCTTGCTCCGCATCATGGATACGCTCGAGCACCCGCAATCCTACTATGTCGCGACCGCGCGGCCGTTTCCGCAGCTGCCGGAGCTGCAGGGCGAAACCGAGGCCGACGTCGCAATCATCGGCGGCGGCTATACCGGGCTGTCGGCAGCCCTCAACCTCGCGGAGCGCGGCTACCGGAGCGTGCTGGTCGACCAGGCGCGGATCGGCTGGGGCGCCTCGGGCCGCAACGGCGGGCAGATCAATACCGGCCTGCGCAAGGGGCCGGTCGAACTGATCGCGCGCTACGGCCGCGATCGTGCCAAGGCTCTGTTCGACCTGGCCGAAGAGGGCCGCGCCATCATCCGCGAGCGGGTGGCGAAGCACGGCATCCGCTGCGACCTCAAGGCCAACACGCTGTTCGTCGCGCATCGTCCGTCGGAGGAACGCGGGATGCGCGCCGAGATCGCGGCGCTGGAGCAGGAGTTCGGCTACCGCAAGGCGCGCTTCATTCCGCGCGAGGAGCTCGACGAGCATATCGGCAGCGACGCCTTCTATGCCGGCATCGCCGACTATGGCGGCGGGCATCTGCACCCGCTCAACTACGCGCTGGGCCTGGCGCAGGCCGCGATCGACGCCGGCGCCGCGCTGTTCGAGCGCACACACGCCTTCGCGATCGAGGAGGGGGATGGCGGCGTCACCATCTCCACCGACAAGGGGCGCATCAAGGCGGCCTATGCGGTGATCGCGTGCGATGCCTATCTCGGCGCGCTGGAGCCGCGCATCGCGCCGAAGATCATGCCGGTCGCCAACTTCCTGATCGCGACCGAGCCGCTCAGCGAAGCGGAAGCGAGCGCCCTCATCCCCAACGATGCCTGCGTGTGTGACAGCCGCTTCGTGGTGAACTATTTCCGCCTGTCGGGCGACCGGCGCATGATCTGGGGCGGCGGCGAGAAATACACCCCGACCCCGCCGTCCAGCATCCCGGACTTCGTGAAGCCGCACATGGTCAAGGTGTTCCCGGCGCTGGCCGACAAGAAGATCGAGTACGGCTGGTCCGGCATGGTCGGCATCACCATGAGCCGGCTGCCGAACCTGGGGCGGATCGGCAACATCTTCTATGCCCAGGGCTATTCGGGCCAGGGCGTCGCCGTCACCGGCATCGCGGGCAAGCTGATCGCGGAGGCGCTGAGCGGGACGGCGGAGCGGTTCGACGTGTTCGCCAGCCTGCCGCACCGCTCGTTCCCCGGCGGCACCGCGCTGCGCCACCCGCTGATGGTGCTGGCGATGCTGTGGTACGCGATGCGGGATCGGCTATGAGGGTGGCTTGGTCTTGGCCGCCGCTCGCAGCTTTTCCTTGATGCCCGGCGGCAGCTGGTTCCAGTGGCAGCCGCGCAGCGCGCCCTCCAGGGCATAGAGCATGACCAGCGACACCTCGCGCGGGAAGGCATGCTTCAGCCGTCGATAGGCGGCGACCGCGCCAAGCCGGCGCAGGGCGGCTTCGTCCTCGATCCCGACCTCGCGCAATTGGCGGACGCTCGCGGGGCCGATATTCTTGAGCTTGATGAGATCACGCGCCATGATCGGCGACCATAGTGAAACGGAGTGCATCGTGAAAGTCCTGGTCATCGGTGCCGGCGGCGTCGGCGGATACTTCGGCGGCCGGCTGATCGAGTCTGGCGCAGATGTCACCTTCCTGGTGCGCGAGCGGCGCGCCCGCCAGCTGGCCGAGCACGGCCTTGTCATCAAGAGCGCGGTCGGCGATGCGACCCTGCCCGTCCGCACGCTGACCGCGGCCGATCCCGGCCGGCCGTTCGACCTGGTGATCGTCACCTGCAAGTCGTACGATCTCCCGTCTGCGATCGAGGCGGCCGCACCGCACATGAAGGCCGGCTCCGGGCTGGCCGTGCCTTTGCTGAACGGCATGGCGCATATCGACGTGCTGCGCGAGCGCTTCGGCAAGGATCGGGTGCTGGGCGGCCTGTGCGGCATCTTCGCCACGCTGTCGCCGGCCGGCGAAGTGGTGCAGATGGCTGGTCTGTCGCCGCGCCTCTCCTTCGGCCGGTTCAAGGATCAAATCGAGCGCGGCGTGCTGGATGAGCCGGCGGGCGCGATCGAACGCCTGATGGGCGCGGCCAACTTCACCAGCAAGCGCGTCGAGCCGATCGAGCAGGGCCTGTGGGAGAAGTGGGTCGCGATCGCGACGCTCGCCGCCGGCACCTGCCTGATGCGCGCCAGCATTGGCGCCATCGTCTCGGCCGTAGATGGTACCGCGATCATGGATGAACTGCTGATGGAGACCGCATCGGTGGCGCGCGCCGCCGGCTATGCGCCGAACGAACAGTATCTCGCGATGGTGCGGGGTGTCGCGACGGCGGCCGGTTCGGACGCCACGGCCTCGATGTTCCGCGACATCCAGGGCGGCGGCGCAATCGAGGGCGAGCACATCGTCGGCGACCTGCTGCGCCGCGCGCGCAGCTTCGGCCTGGCAACGCCGCTGCTCCGCGTCGCCAACGCACATCTGCAGGCCTACGAGGCGGAGCGGCGCAAGGCAACGCGCTAAGCGCTACTTTCCCGACCCGGCCACGTCCTGGGTATCCCGGGTCAAATAGTACGCCAGCAGGATCGGCCCGAAGGTAATCACCATCACGATGATGGCGGCGACATTGGTGACCGGGCGCTGGTGCGGGCGGACCAGCTCCCTGAACATCCAGATCGGCAAGGTGGTCTGCTGGCCCGCCGTGAAGGTGGTCACGATGATCTCGTCGAACGACAGGGCGAAGGCCAGCATGCCGCCGGCCAGCAGCGCGGTCGCGAGGTTCGGCAGGATGACGTGGCGGAAAGTCTGCACCGAATTGGCGCCGAGATCCATGGAGGCCTCGATCAGCCCCGGCGAGGAGCGGCGCAGCCGCGCGATGGCGTTGTTGTAGACCACCACGATGCAGAAGGTGGCGTGGCCCATCACTATGGTCCAATAGCTGAACGGGATGTCGGCGAGGTCGAACGCCGCGCGCAGCGAGATGCCGGTGACGATGCCCGGCAGCGCAATCGGCAGCAGGATCAGCAGCGTCACAACTTCCTGGCCGAAGAACTTGAAGCGGTACATCGCCGCCGCCGCCAGCGTGCCGAGGATCAGAGCCGCGATCATGGCGATGAAGGCGACCGAAACCGATAGCCACAAGGCGTGCCAGAAATCCGCCCGGCCGATGATGACGCCGAACCACTTGGTGGTGAGGCCTGGCGGCGGGAAGGAATAGCTCTGCTCGTCGGTGGTGAAGCCGTAGAGCACGATGAACAGGATCGGCAGGTTCAGGAACAGCACCGCGAACCAGGCGCCGGCGGTCAGGCCGAAGCCGGCCTTGGGCGTCGCACGGTCGGTAGCGATGGCAGCCTTAGAGGGCATCGAAGGCTCCGAACCGTTTGGCGATCGAGAGGTAGACCGCCATGATGACGATCGGCGCCATCGCGAAGGCGGCGGCCATCGGAATGTCGCCGGCGGTCCCCTGGAACTGGTAGACCGCCTGGCCGATGAAGGGCCGCGACGAGCCGATCAGCTGCGGAATGATGTAGTCGCCGAGGGTCAGCGAGAAGGTGAAGATCGAGCCGGCCGCGATGCCCGGCACCGCCAGCGGGAAGATCACCTTGCGGAAGGTCTGGCTGGGCCTGGCGCCGAGGTCGCTGGAGGCCTCGATGAAGGAACGCGGCACGCGCTCGAGCGCCGCCTGCAGCGGCAGGATCATGTAGGGCAGCCAGATGTAGACGAAGGTGACGCAGGTGCCGATGTACGAGGTGGAGAGCGACGAGCCCTCCACCACCGGCAGCGTCAGGATCGCGTCGAGCAGCCAGCCCAGTCCGATCGCGTCGAACGCCCAATGGATGGCGCCCTCCTTGGCGAGGATCAGGCGCCAGGAATAGACCCGCACCAGGTAGTTCGACCATAGCGGCAGCATGACCGCGACATAGAACAAGGCCTTGGTCTTGCCGCTGGCGTAGCGCGCCATGTAGTAGGCGATCGGAAACGCGATAACGCCGCTTATGATGGTGACGATGGTCGCCATGCCGAGCGTGCGGCCGATGATCGAGAGATTGACCTCGCTGAACAGCCGCGCGTAGTTGCCGAGGGTCGGCTGGTAGATCACCTGGCCGGTGAAATCGTCGAGCTGGAAAAAGCTCTGCGCCAGCAGCGCGAACAGCGACCCGACATACACGATGCCGAGCCACAGCAGCGGCGGCAGCAGGAACAGCATCAGCAGCAGCTTCGGCCGCAGGTAGAAGTAGGTGGAGAGGCGGGAGGTGAGGCTGGGCCCTTGGGGCGCGATGGCAGTGGCGGCGGTCATCGTGCCGCTCTCCATCCTGTCATCCCGGCCGAGCGCAGCGAGAGCCGGGACCCATAGGGCGCCGCCGGGCACGCTGATCGATCGCATGGGTCCCGGGTCGCGCCGCTCACGCGGCCCGCCCGGGATGACAGTAAAAGAGAAGGAGCGAGCATCGCGCTCACCCGCCGAACGTCATCAGGTGCCGCTTGTCCCACCACAGCGTCACCTTGCTGCCCTGCTCCGGCGCGAAGTGGGTGTCGCGGTTCTGTTGCATGACGGCGAGGTGGCCGCCGCCCGGCAGGCGGATGTCGAAGCGGGTGTTGGCGCCGAGATAGAGCAGGCTCTCGACCTCGCCCTCGATCTTCATGGCGCCGACCGGCGCGGCGCTGCCGGCGGGCGCGAGATGGATCTTCTCCGGGCGGATCGAGCAGGCACGGGCGGCGCCGGTCACCGACGCCGCCGCTTCACCCTGCAGCAGGTTGCTGACGCCCACGAAGCCGGCGACGAACTCGGTCCTCGGATGCTCATAAAGCTCGCCGGGTGAAGCCAGCTGCTCGATCCTGCCTTGGTTGAACACCGCGACGCGGTCGCTCATGGACAGCGCCTCGCCCTGGTCGTGGGTCACGTAGATGAAGGTGATGCCGACCTGGCGCTGGATCGATTTCAGCTCGACCTGCATCTGCTCGCGCAGCTTGAGGTCGAGCGCGCCGAGCGGCTCGTCGAGCAGCAGCACGCTCGGCCGGTTCACCAGGGCGCGCGCCAGCGCGACGCGCTGCCGCTGGCCGCCGGAGAGTTGCGAGGGCTTGCGCGCGCCGAAGCCGGCGAGCTTCACCATCGCCAGCATCTCCTCGGCGCGCTGCGCGCGCTCAGCCGCCGGCATCTTCCTGATCATCAAACCATAGGCAACGTTCTCCGCCACCGTCATGTGCGGGAACAGCGCGTAATCCTGGAACACGGTGTTGACGTCGCGGTCGTAGGGCGGGACGCCCGCCATGTCCCTGCCATGGATCGCGACCGTGCCGCCGGTCGGCTGCTCGAAGCCCGCGATCAGGCGCAGGCACGTGGTCTTGCCAGAGCCGGAGGGACCGAGCATGGCGAAGAACTCGCCGTCCAGGATGTCGAAGCTGACATCGTCGACCGCTTTGACAGCGCCGTAGTGGCGCGATACGGCGCGAAAGGAGACAGCGATCGACTTGTCTGGCATGGCGCGGCTGATTTCGGCGGGGATCGATAGAGTCGGGGCGGATCGTCGCCGATCCGCCCCGTTAAGATCAAGCCCAGTCAGTGGAAGACAGGGTCAACTGCCGCTTTGCACCCCCTGGTAGGCCGCCACCCAGTCGCGATACGGCACGCACTCGCGGCCGCCGCCGCAGTCGCGCACCGGCGTCTTCCAGAAATGGATGCGCTTGAAGTTCTGGATGCCGTTGGTCTTGCAGCCCTGCTCGGTCAGGAGCGGATCGGCGCAGGAGGCCGGGACCGCCGGAACGCTGCCGAACCAGGCCGCGGTGCCCGCCTGGGCATTGTCCGACAGCGAGTGGTTGAGCCACATGTAGGCGCAGTTCGGATGCGGCGCCTGGGCGTGCATCATCGTGGTGTCGGCCCAGCCGGTCGCGCCTTCCTTCGGCACGGTCGAGCCGACCTTGATCTTGCCGCCGGCGCGCAGCGCGTTGACCTGGTACGGCCAGGAGGTCGAGGCGACCACGCCTTCGGACGTGAAGTCGTCGACCTGCGCCGCCGCATCGCCCCAGTACTTGTTGACGATCTCGCGCTGTCCGCGCAGCAACTCGATTGCGGCATCGAACTGCGGCTTGGTCAGCGCATAGGGATCCTGGATGCCGAGCTCCGGCTTGTGGGTCATGAGATAGAGCGCGGCGTCGGCGACATAGATCGGGCCGTAGTAGGCTTCGACCCGCCCCTTGTTCGACTTGCCGTCGGGCAGGGCCTGCTCCTCGAACACCACCGACCAGCTCTGCGGCGCGTTCTCGAACACGTCGGCGTTGTACATGAGGACGTTGGCGCCCCACTGCCAGGGCACGCCATAGTGCTTGCCGTTGACCGTGTGCCAGACCGCGCTCTGCAGATTGGGATCGATCTTGCTCCAGTCGGTGATCAGCGCGGTGTTGATCTCCTGCACCGTGTTGCCCGCGATCAGGCGCAGGCTGGCGTCGCCCGAGGCGGTCACCAGATCGAAGCCGCCGGCATTCATCAGCGAGACCATCTCGTCCGAGCTGCCGGCCGTCTTCACGGTCACCTTGCAGCCGGTCGCCTTCTCGAAGCCCGTCACCCAATCGTAGGCGGGATCGGATTCGCCGCGCTCGATGTAACCCGGCCATGCCACGATCGAGACTTCGCCCTCGCCCGGACCGATGGCGGTCAACATATCGGCGCTTGCCGTCTGGGCGGCCAGGACAATCGCCACGGCCGTGACGGTCGCCGTCAGCTTGCTGCTTTGGGACATGTTGCCTCCTAGAGTTTTCCCCGTACGAAACCTTCACTGGATCCGCAATGGTGGGCACGGACCCTCGGCCGGACCGGGCGGCAACAAGGCGCGTACGCCGTGCCGGACCCGACCGGTCAACGGTAGCCTGCCCAAAGTTAAATGTAAAATCCCGAAAGGGATGGATTTTGATATTTCGACTTCAAGCACTCAGTGCTGTGAGTCGGGAAGGAACTCGGTCATCGATTGCTCGAGCCAAGCGCGCTCCAGGTCGCGCGTGATGAATACGATGCGAGAGCGCCGATCCGTACCGCTCCAGCCCGGCAGCGCTGCCGGCGGATGGAACAGATGCTGGATGCCATGGATGGCGATCGGGGTATCCGAGCCCGCGATGTTTAGAATGCCTTTGATCCGCAGCAGATCGGCGCCGCGCATCGTGATCAGCATCTCGATCCAGGTGACGAACTTGTCCCACGCGATCGGCCGGTCGTAGGTCAGGCAGAAAGCGCGGATGTGATCGTCATGGCGGTTCACGTCCAGCGCGGCATGATCGTGGTGGTGGTGATCACGATCATGGTCATGATCCTGCGCGTAGGCCTCTTCCTTCAGCCAGCGCGCCACGTCGGGGCTCTTCTCCGCCGGATTATAGAGGCCGGCATTGAACAATTGCTCCGCCGCCACAGCCCCGTGTGCGACTGGCAATAAAGGCGCCGCCGGATTGAGCGCCTGCAGGCGCCTCTCGAGCGCGGCGCGCTGCTCCGGTTTGGCAATATCGGTCTTGGTGATGACCAGCCGGTCCGCCACCGCCGCCTGCTTCACGGATTCGAACTGGCGGTCGAGCTGATCCATGCCGTTGACGGCGTCGACCGTGGTGACGACGCCATCGAGGCGATAGAAGGCGCTGAGCAACGGATCGCCGATCAGGGTTTGCAGGATGGGCGCGGGATCGGCGAGGCCGGTGGTCTCGATCACCAGGCGCTTGAACTTCGGCACCTCGCCGCGGTCGCGCCGCTTGTAGAGCCGGCGCAGCGTGTCGATGAGGTCGCCGCGGATCGAGCAGCACAGGCAGCCGGACGACATCAGGATGGTGTCTTCCTTCGCCTCTGCCACCAGCAGATGGTCGAGGCCGATCTCGCCGAACTCGTTGATCACGACGGCGGTGTCGGCCATGTCCGGCTGCTGCAGGAGGTTCTTGAGCAGCGTGGTCTTGCCGGAGCCGAGAAACCCGGTGATGACCGAGACCGGCAACCGTTCCAGCTCGGGCGCCTCGCTCATGGCGACACCTCAGGCCCGCGCGCGGCGGAGGCCATGCAGGGCGTAGAGGCCCAGCGAGAACAGGATGAAAGCGCCGGCCTGGTGCGCCACCGCCAGCGGCAATGGCACCACCAGCATCAGCGTCGCAATACCGAGCATCGCCTGCCCCAGCAGGCCGAAGGGCAGGTAGTAGAAGCGGCGCTTCACCTCCGCGCCAAGCCCGGCCCGGCGCGCCCGCACCACCAGCGAGATCAGCGCGATCGCGACGAAACCCGCGGCCAGCCGATGCAGGAACTGCGCGGTCACCGGGTTCTCGAAGAAATTCGCCCACCACGGCGCCTGCGCGAACAGGTCCGGCGCGATCCAATGCTCACCCATCATCGGGAAGTTGTTGTAGACAAAGCCGCCGTCGAGCCCGGCAACGAAGCCGCCGATGGCGATCTCCAGCGTGATGACCGCCATCATGATCCAGCCATGGCGGCGCAGCACCCGATCCGCCGGCTGCACCCGCACGCGCGCCGGATAGAGCAGGTCGAACGCGCTCCACAGCAGGGCGCCATAGATCGCCAGCGCCAGCAGCAGATGCGCGACCAGGCGGTACTGGCTGACATCGGTGCGGTCGGCGAAGCCGCTCGCCACCATGATCCAGCCCATCAGGCCCTGCAGCCCGCCGAGCACGAAGATCGCCGCCAGCCGTCCCGCCCGCCGGCCGCGCACATGGCCGCGCACCCAGAACCACAAGAACGGAACGAGGAACGCGACGCCGATCAGCCGGCCCCACAGTCGATGGAAATACTCCCACCAGAAGATCGACTTGAATCCCTCCAAGGTCATGCCGGCATTGACCTGGTGGTATTCGGCGATCCCCTGATAGATGGCGAAGACCCGGTGCCACTCGGCCTCGCTGAGCGGCGGAATCGCGCCCATGATCGGCTTCCATTCCATGATGGAAAGGCCGGAATCGGTGAGGCGCGTGATGGCGCCCAGCATGACCTGCACCAGCACCATGCCCGCCAGCCCCAGCAGCCAGAGCCCGACGGCGCGCTCGACGGTGGCCGGCCGGGCGGCGGCAGCGCCTATGGGTGCGGTCTGGACGTAGGACAAGGACTGCGGCCTCAAGCCTGGCAAATCAGCGGCGGACCATAGCTGAGGTGGGCACGGTTCGCAGCCGAAAAAACGGCCAGGGTGTCGCAGGACATGCGCCCACGGCCTCTCGTATTGGGAGCTTCCTATTTTAAATTTTCTGCTAAAACTAGCTCAAAGGAGCCATCGCCTATATGACTAGGTAGTATATATGAGCATCAAAGCGCTGAAGAATCGCCAGCTTGTTCGCTGGGCAAAAGTCGAACATTTGACCGACCGCGCTGTGCGTGGCCGTGCGCGAGATTGAGCGCGGGCTTGTGGGCGCCAGGCTCGGTGGCTCTCTTCTGAAGAAGCGAATAGCCAAGGGCCACAAGGGCAAGAGCGGAGGGCTGCGAACGATCATCGCCTATCGCGAAGAGCACAGGCTGGTTTTTCTCTTCGGGTTTGCGAAGCGCGACAGGGCCAACATTGACCAGACCGAGAAACAAGCGTTGCTCGAACTCGGCAATGTCTACATGACGATGAGCGAGAGGGAACTGAGCGAAGCGATCAAGGCAGGAATACTTCTCGAGGTGGTGTGCGATGGTGATGAAGAAAAAGAGACGAATTCTAGATGAGGTGCGCGAAGCCGCTCAGGACTTGCACAACATCGGCGTGATTGACGTTACCACCCTGCGCAAGTTCGACATGCTTTGCTTGCCTGAAGTGCCGCACTACTCGCCCGCGGACATCAAACGCATCCGCAAGGCGAACAGGGCCAGCCAAGGGGTTTTCGCCGCCTATCTCAATGTCAGCAAAGCGACAGTCACAAGCTGGGAGCAAGGGCTGAAGGAGCCGTCCGGCATGGGCCTGAAGCTTCTCAACATCGTCGAGCGGAAGGGCATTGGCGCGCTCGGGTAGAGCGCTGCCCTGCCTACGGATGCCGCTTGTATTTCGCCGGCAGCAGCTCCTCCACCGGAATCCGGACGTGGGCGTCGTCGCGCAGCAGGATGACGGCCGCGCCGGTGGCGAAGTCGGTCAGCATTTCCCGGCAGATGCCGCAGGGAGACACGACCTTGCAGTCCTGGTGCTGCTCACGGGGCCGCGGGTGGCGGACCGAAACGATGGCTTCGATGGCTTTCTCCCCGCCCGCCATGGCCTGGCCAAGGGCGACCGCTTCGGCACAGACCGAGGCCCGGCCGACATAGGTGTCGAGGTGCAGGCCGGTATAGACCCGGCCGGAGGCGCCCCGCACCGCGCTCGCGATGTGATGCCGGTTCTCGGTATAACGCTGCTCGATCAGAGACTTGGCGGCATCGATCAGGGCCTGGTCGGCGGCCGTGATCGGAGTTCCGGGGAGCGGCTTGTTCATGGCGCGATGCTGCGGTGCCGCAAGGAAACCGTCAAGCCGGCCGAACTCAGAACTGCAGGCACAGGCGGAGCGAATCGTAGAGCGCAGCGTGGATGTTGCGGCTGCTGACCGCGTCGCCGACCCGGAACAATTGGAACCGGCCGTCACGGTTGCGTACCAGGCTCTGGGGCCGGTTGGCGATCAGGGCGTCGAGATCGACCTCGCCGCGGTTCGAGGACTGCTCCTTGAGCGCGAAATAGACCTCGGCCGCCGGCAGCGTGCCGTGCTCGGCGATCACCTGGTCGGTGCGGCGCTCGGTCTCCGACTTGTCGTAGTCGTTGGTAAGAATCGCCACCAGCTTGTTGCCATCGCGCCGGATGCCCTTGAGCCGATGGTTGAGGGTGAAGGCGGTCTTCGCCGCATAGAGCTTCTTGAAATAGGCCGGGTAGTTGATGCCGCCGACGTCGACACCGGCGGCGCGCTCGGGCGAGACGTATTCCAGCTTGGCCCCGTGATCGACCGCGAACTCCGCCAGGCTCAAGCCTTCGTGCGCGCCGTGATCGTCGAACAGCAGGACCTCCGGCGCCACTTTCACCTGGCCGGCCAGCACGTCCCACGGGCTGGTCGCAAGCTCCGCACCGAACTTGAGGCGCCCGGCGAACGGCAGGCCGCCGGTCGCGATCACCACGATGTCGGGACTCTCCGCCAGCACGTCCGGCGCTTCGGCATAGGTGTTGAAGCGGCAATCGACGTCAGCCAGTTGCACCTCCGCCGCCAGCCACTCCACGATCCCGACGATCTCGCGCCGGCGCTGCAGCTTGGCCGCCAGCAGCACCTGCCCGCCCGGCTTGTCGGCGGCTTCGAACAGCACCACCTTGTGCCCGCGCGCTGCCGAGACGCGCGCCGCCTCCAGGCCGGCGGGACCGGCACCGACCACCACCACCTTCTTCCTGGCGCCGGTCGTCGGCGTGATGACGTGGGGCATGCTGGCTTCGCGGCTGGTCGCCGGATTGTGCAGGCACAGCGCCTCCATGCCCTGATAGAGCCGGTCGATGCAGTAGCCGGCGCCGACGCACGGACGAATGCGGGTCTCCTCGCCGCGCATGATCTTGGCGACGATGTGAGGGTCCGCCATGTGCGCGCGGGTCATGCCGATGAGGTCGACCGCACCGGAGGTGATGGCATGGCGCGCGGTCGCGACGTCGTTGACGCGGGCAGCCTGCATCACCGGCAGCTTCACCAGCCGCTTCACCTCCCGCGCGAGGTCGAGGTGCGGGCCGGCCGGCGTGCCCATGCCGGGGATGACGTGCGAAATGGACTCGTCGGAGCCGATATAGCCCTGGATCACGTTGATGAAATCGATCAGACCGCTGTCCGCCATATACTGCGCGATCGCGAGCCCGTCCTTGCGGCTGAGGCCGTCCTCCCTCGTCTCGTCCACCACCATGCGCAGGCCGACGATGTAGTCGTTGCCGACCTGGCGGCGGATCTCCTGCAGCACCTCGACGGAAAACCGCATGCGGTTCTCCAGCGTCTGGGTGCCGTATTCGTCGGTGCGTTCGTTGGTGATGGGCGACCAGAAGGCGTCGAACAGGTGACCGTAGGATTCGATCTCGATCCCGTCCATGCCGCCCTCGCGGCAGCGGCGGGCGGCGGCTCCGTAGGCCGTGACCACGCGCGCGAAGTCCCAGTCCTCCATCTCCTTGGGGAAGGCGCGGTGCGCCGGCTCGCGCACGGAGGAGGGCGCGATCACCGGCAGCCAATGCTCCTTGGCCCAGGA
>DATFDU010000016.1:0-6740 GCA_035251915.1 Dongiaceae bacterium
GGACATCGTCGACGTCTGGTTCGATTCCGGCTCGACCCACGCCTTCTGCCTGGAGCCGCGCAAGGATCAGGATCTGTCCTGGCCGGCCGACGTCTATCTCGAAGGCTCGGACCAGCATCGCGGCTGGTTCCATTCCTCGCTCTTGGAATCCTGCGGCACGCGCGCCCGCGCGCCCTACAAGACGGTGGTGACCCACGGCTTCACGCTCGACGAGCAGGGCCGCAAGATGTCGAAATCCCTCGGCAACACGACCGCCCCGCAGGACGTGATGAAGACCTACGGCGCCGACATCCTGCGCCTGTGGGTGGTGATCGGCTGCGACTATGCCGAGGACCAGCGCATCGGCGAGAACGCGCTGAAGCTGATCGCCGATCATTATCGGCGACTGCGCAACACCTTCCGCTATCTGCTGGGCGCGCTCGAAGGCTGGAACGAGCGCGAGCGCATCGACGCGAAAGGGATGCCGGAGCTCGAGCGCTGGGTGCTGCACCGCTTGAGCCAGATCGACGAGAAGGTGCGCGCGACCGCGGACAGCTTCGACCTGCACGACCTTTACATGGAGCTGCATAATTTCTGCGCGGTCGATCTCAGTGCGTTCTACTTCGACATCCGCAAGGACTCGCTCTATTGCGATGCGCCGGGCAGCACGCGCCGCCGCGCCGTGCGCACGCTGCTGCACGAGATCCTGTCGCGCATGACGTCCTGGCTCGCGCCGGTGCTGGTGTTCACCGCGGAGGAGGCATGGCGCGCCCGGCCGTGGGCCGAGGGCGAGGCCAGCGTGCATCTGCGTGTCCACCCCGAGACGCCGGCCGATTGGCGTGACGACGCGTTGGCGGCGAAGTGGGACAAGGTGCGCGAGATCCGGCGCGTCGTGACCGGCGCCCTGGAACTGGCGCGCGCCGACAAGAAGATCGGCGCCAGCCTGCAGGCCCATCCGACGGTGCACCTAACGCCTGAGCGGCGCGCCATGCTGGACGGCGTGGACCTGAGCGAGATCTCCATCACCTCCGGTATCACCTTCAGCGACGCGCCGGCCGCGAACGGCGCCTTCACCCTGGCCGAGGTGCCGGGTGTCGCCGTGCTGGTGAACCCGGCCGACGGCGGCAAATGCGATCGCTGCTGGCAGGTCCTGCCCGAGGTCGGCAGCCACGCCCACCACCCGACGCTGTGCAACCGCTGCGCCGATGTGGTGGGTGGTGCATGAGGCTGGCCGCGCCCAAGCTCTTCTACAAGATGTGCGGCCTCGCGGCGGTAGCGGTCCTCCTGGACCAGGTCAGCAAGTTTCTGGTGTTCCGGGTGCTGATGAAAGACGAAGCGGAGATCGTGGTGTTGCCGGTGTTCAGCCTGGTGACATGGCACAACACGGGCATCAGCTTTTCGTTCCTCTCCACCGATCACGCCGGCGGGCCATGGATCTTTGCGCTGCTTGCCATCATCATCGCGTTGGGGCTGCTGATTTGGCTGTCGCAGACGGCGGACCGGGTGCCGGCGATCGGGCTGGCGCTCGTGATCGGCGGGGCGATCGGCAATGTCATCGACCGGGTGCGGGAGGGCGCGGTCATGGACTTCCTGCTGTTCCACTGGAAGGACCTGGCGTGGCCCGCCTTCAACCTCGCCGACACCTTCATCACCATCGGGGTTGCCCTGCTCATTTTCGATGGCGTGTTCGGGGGCCGGAAACGCGCGTAAAAGGCGTTTGATTTCAAATCTTTGTCACCGGCTGAGGGGCGGGTTGATGGCGCCCGCGGATCGCGGTAAAAAGCTGCCTTCGGATCAGGAGGGGTTTTCCCATGCGTCGCACACCGATTCTCATTGCGGCTCTGGCCGTGGCCCTGCCGCTCGCGACCGGCGGCTGCTCTGGCGTGAAGGAGACGCTTGGCCTCACCAAGCAGTCGCCCGACGAGTTCAAGGTCGTTTCGCGCGCGCCGCTGTCCATGCCGCCGGACTACAACCTGCGCCCGCCGACGCCTGGCGCGCCGCGGCCGCAGGAAGGCACGCCGCGCGACCAGGCCGAGCAGGCGGTGTTCCAGCATGCGACCCTGCCGGCCGATGCCATCCCGCCGATCGGCGAGGGCGAGTCCGAGGCCGCGCAATCCTCCGGCGAATCGGCGCTGTTGCAGAGCGCCGGCGCCACCGGTGTTGATCCCAACATCCGCGAGCTGGTGGACACCGAGACCGCGGAGGACGAGGCCGATTCCCGGACGCTCGCCGATACCCTGGTGTTCTGGCGCGAACCGGAACCCTACGGCACCGTGGTCGATCCGGTCGCCGAGCAGAAGCGCATCAACGAGAACCAGGCGCTCGGCCAGCCGGTCACCGAAGGCGAGACGCCGACCATCGTGCGCAAGAAGCGGGGCATGCTGGAAGGTATCTTCTAGGTCATGGCAGTATCGATCATCGCAAGGCCGGCGGCCATGGCTGCCGGCCTTTTTCTTGGAGCGATGCTGTTCGCGCTGCCGGCGGCCGGCCGGGCGGATATCTTCGAGGCGCACGAGTTCACCCTGCCCAACGGTCTCGACGTGGTGGTGGTGCCCAATCACCTGTCGCCCGTGGTCGTGCAGGCAGTGGTCTACAAGGCCGGTGCCGCCGACGGCCTGCCGGGCAAGAACGGCATCGCCCATTTCCTGGAGCACCTGATGTTCAAGGGCACCAAGACCCTGGCGCAGGGCCAGTTCAGCAAGGAAGTCGACAAGCGCGGCGGCAGCGACAACGCCTACACCTCGCAGGACGTGACCGTCTACCACCAGGAGATCGCCAAGGAGCATCTCGAGCTCATCATGCGCATGGAAGCGGATCGCATGGTGAACCTCAGGATCACCGATCCGATCGTGCTGCCCGAGCGGGACGTCATCCTCCAGGAACGCGGCGAGCGCATCGACAACGAGCCGGGCGCGCGCCTCTCCGAAGCGGTCGACGCGGTGCTCTATCGCAACCATCCCTACCGGCTGCCGGTGATCGGCTGGCGGCACGAGATCGAAGGCTACACGACGGAAGATGCACTCGATTTCTATGAGCGGTTCTACGAGCCCAGCAACGCCGTGCTTGTCATCGGGGGCGATGTGACGGTGGAAGAGGTGCGCAGGCTGGCGGAGAAGCATTTCGGGCCGGTCCCGAACGGGAAGACCGTCACGCGCCAGCGGCTGCAGGAGCCGCCGCCGAGCGCGCCGCGCCGGGTGGCGCTGACCGATCCGCGGGTGCGCCAGCCCTATCTCATCCGCTCCTACCAGGCGCCGAACTTCCGCAAGGCCAAGGGCAATGAAGGCTATGCGCTCACCGTGCTGTCCGAGATCCTGACCGGCGGGACCGCCGGCCGGCTCTATCGCCGCATGGTGATCGAGCAGCAGTCCGCGCTCGGCATCGACACCGGCTATGACGGCGGCGCCTACGACGTGGGGCGCTTCAACTTCTACGCCACGCCGCGCCAGGGCGGCGATCTCGCCGCGGTGGAGAAGGCCATGGATGAGCAGATCGCCGCGCTGTTGAAGGACGGCGTGGCCGACCAGGAAGTCGCCGATGCCAAGCGCCGCCTGCAGATCGCCGCAGTCAAGGCGCGCGACAGCGTGAGCGGCCCGGTCTTCATGGTGGCCGAAGCGCTGGGCAAGGGGCGCACCCTGGCCGACGTCCAGGCCTGGCCGGAGCGCATCGACACCGTCACCACGGCCGATATCCTGGCCGTCGCGTCTGCGATCTTCAGGCCGGCGAACTCGGTGACCGGCACCCTGCTGCCCAAGCCGGCGCAGGAGGCGGCCCAGCCATGATCGCGCGTCTTTTCCTGCTCGCTTGCCTGCTGGTCATTCCGCGCTGGGCAATTGCGCTCGAGATCCAGTCGGTCAAGAGCGACAGCGGCATCGAGATCTGGCTGGTCGAGAATCATGCAAACCCGATCGTCTCGGTGGCGTTCGGCTTCAAGGGCGGGTCCGCCTATGATCCGGTCGGCAAGGAAGGCATCGCCCAGCTTACCTCCGGGCTGCTGGACGAAGGGGCCGGCGACGTGGATTCCCAGGCCTTTCAGAAGCGCATGACCGACCGCGGCATCGAGCTCAGCTTCTCTGCCGGGCTCGACGATTTCACCGGTCGCTCGCGTTTCCTGCGCGATGATCGCGGGGAAGCGGCGGCGCTGCTGCGCCTCGCCCTCGGCGCGCCACGCTTCGATCCCGAACCGGTGGAGCGCATCCGCAACTCGTTCCTGATCGACATCGAGGAGGCGGAGAGCGATCCCAACAAGATCGCCGGCCGCGAGATGGAAGAGATGATGCTGAATGGGCATCCCTATGCCAGGCCAGCCGACGGCACCAAGGCCACCATGACCTCGATCACCGCCGCAGACCTGAAGCGGTTCGTCCGCCAGCGCTTCGTGCGCGCGCGGATGGTCGTCTCGATCGTCGGCGACGTCTCTCCGGCCGAGGCCAAGGCGTTCGTCGACCAGGCCTTCGGCGGCTTGCCGGAGGAGGTGCCGCTGGCCGAGGTGGCGCCGATCCAGCCGAGCAGGGAGGGCCGCACCCGCGTCGTCGATTTCGACGTGCCGCAGGCGGTGGTACAGTTCGCGCAGCCGGGCATTCCGCGCTCAGATCCCGATTTCTTCCCGGCCTACCTGGTGAACTACGTGCTGGGCGGCGGCGGCTTTTCCGCGCGCCTGATGAACGAGGTGCGCGAGAAGCGCGGCCTGGTCTACGGCATCGGCACCGATCTTTGGACCTTCGATGCCGGCGGGCTGATCGCCGGCCAGTTCCAGACCGATCCGGGCAAGGTCGCCGAGGCCATCGACATCGTGCGCACGGAATGGCAGCGCATGGCGACCGAAGGTCCGACGCAGCAGGAGCTGGACGACGCCAAGACCTACCTGCTGGGCTACTACCCGCGCAATTTCACCAACACCATGGAGACCGCGCAGCTGCTGCGCGGCTTGCAGACCGAAAAGCTTGGCATCGACTACGTGACGCGCCGGCAGAAGGAGATCGCCGCCGTTACCCTCGACGACGCAAAGCGCGCCGCCAGGCGCCTGTTCGACGCATCGATGCTGACCTTCATCGTGGTTGGTCCGGCGGACCAGATCCAGCTGCCCGGCGCCGAGGTCGTCAAGGCGCCGGCGCAGAACTGAGGTCAGCGTGTCTTTCGGACGGAACAAATTTCAGTCGCGCGAGAATCGGGCGCGCGTGCGTGAAATCCTTATGCGCCACTGGGACCCGATCGGCATATGTGATGTCGAAGAAGCGGCCGACGAATATGACGCATGCGTCGACCGTGCCTACGTCATGCTGATGGATGAGCAGGCGAATGCGAAGCAATTGCCGCCTATCTCTTCGAGATTGCAACGGATCACATGGGGCTATCGACCGACAGGGCCGATCTCGCCGAGCGTAGTGCAAATGCTGCGGCGGCATTGGTTGCCTTGCGCGCTGAATTCGAAACGCACTGAGTAGCCTGGCGGCTACTTGTTGTTCCCCCTGAGCGGCGGCAGGCCGGCTTTCTCGCGCGCCTTGTCGACGGAGGTTTTCTCCGCCTTCACGGGCTTGGGTTTGCTCGGCGTGGTATTGCCGCCTCCGCCACTGCCGGTCAGCAGCTCGGTCAGCCATGAGCCTTCCGATTCCGGCGGCGTGGCCACGGCAACCACATCGCCGCCCGGGCGCTGCACGTCGGCGATCGGGGTGGCGGCGAGGGCCGGGGCCATGAAGTCATGCCAGATCATCACCGGCAGCGTGCCGCCGGTCACCTTGTCCATCGGCGCGTTGTCGTCGTTGCCGACCCACACGCCGGTCACGAGGTCGCTGGTCAAGCCGATGAACCAGGCATCGCGGAAATTCTGGCTGGTGCCGGTCTTGCCGTAGACCGGGCGGTCGATCCTGGCCTTGCGCGCGGTGCCGTTCTCCACCGTCGCCGCCATCACATCCAGCATCTTGCGCACCGACGCGGCGCTCGCCACCGGTCCCGGGCCGGAGCCCTGCCGCTCGTACAGCACCGTGCCGTCGCGCGCCGCGATGCGCTCGATGCCGAACGGCCATACGCCGTTGCCCTGGTTGGCGAAGGTCGCATAGGCGCCGGTCATCTCCAGCAAGGTGGTCTCGCTGACGCCGAGCGCGATCGCCGGATTGTTGTCCAGCGGCTCGGTGATGCCGAGGCGGTGCGCGGTATCAATCACCTTGCCGCGGCCGACTCGTTCGGACAACTGCACCGCGACCGAGTTCATCGAGCGCGCGAACGCGTCGCGCAGCGTCACCTTGCCGTAGTATCGGTCCTCGTAGTTGCCGGGCGACCATTTGCCGACGCGGATCGGCCCGTCGACGAACAGGTTGCCCGGTACGTAGCCGTTCTCGAACGCGGCCAGGTACACGAACGCCTTGAACGCGGAGCCCGGCTGGCGCAGCGCCTGGGTCGCGCGGTTGAACTGGCTGCCGCGATAGTCGGTGCCGCCCACCATTGCCATCACGGCGCCGTCCGGCCGCATCGTGACCAGCGCGCCCTGGCTCGCCTTCATCGCAGGGCCCTGTTCCGCCAGGACGCGCGTCAGGGTCTGCTCGGCCTGCTTCTGCAGCGCGGGATCGAGCGTGGTCTGCACCACCAGGTCCTGATCGGCATAACCGACATAGGAGGAGACCTGGTCTACCACCCAGTCGGCGAAATGCTGGCCGATCTGGTTGCTGGCCGCCGCGGCCATCGACGGCGAGGAGGATTCGGAGATCGCGCTGGCTTCCGCTTCGGTCAATTGGCCGGCCGCCACCATGTTGCGGATCACCAGCTCGGCG
>DATFDU010000017.1:0-2268 GCA_035251915.1 Dongiaceae bacterium
CACATCGTGGCGGCGCGCCCGTTCCTCGCCAAGGCCAAGCTCGACGAGCGGCCCGGCATGGTGTTCGTCGAGGATTTCATGAAGAGCTTCGGCAAGGGCGAGCGCGTGTTCTGGTACCTCGCGCTGCGCCTGCTGCCGGTGTCGTGGATCGAGCGGCTGGCCGGCGGCGGCAGGAGCACGCCGGACGATCTCTGCACCATCATGTTCTCGTCCGGCTCGACCGGCACGCCGAAGGGCGTGATGCTCTCGCACCACAACATCATGTCCAACCTCGAGGCGATCGCGCAGATCCTGTGGATCCAGCCCGACGACCGCATGATGGGCGTGCTGCCGTTCTTCCACTCCTTTGGCTTCACCGGCACCTTGTGCGTGCCGCTGGTCTGCGGCATCGGCGCGATCTATCACCCCAACCCGCTCGACGCCAAGACCATCGGCAAGCTGGCGCGCGAGCAAGGCGCCACCATCCTCATCTCCACGCCGACCTTCTGCCAGGCCTACTACCGCACCTGCGGGTCGGAGGATTTCAAGACCCTGCGCCATGTCGTGGTCGGCGCGGAGCGGCTGCGCCCGGATTTCGCCGCGCAGTTCAAGGAGAAGTTCGGCCTCGAGATGCTGGAAGGCTACGGCGCCACCGAGATGGGGCCCGTGGTCTCCGTCAACGTGCCGAACGTCGTGCATGCGGGCGAGCAGCAGGTCGGCCACAAGCCAGGAACCGTGGGCCATCCGCTGCCGGGCGTGGCGGCGAAAGTGGTGGACCCGGAGACCGGCCAGGAACTGAGTGAGGGACAAGAGGGCCTGCTGCTGCTCAAGGGACCGGGTCGCATGGTCGGCTATCTGGCGGACGAGAAGGCGACGGCGGCGGCCTTGCGCGGCGAATGGTACGTGACCGGCGACATCGCGATCGTGGATGAGGATGGCTTCATCAAGATCACCGACCGGCTGTCGCGCTTTTCCAAGATCGGCGGCGAGATGGTGCCGCACCTCAAGGTCGAGGAGGCGATGCTGCGCATCCCCGGCGTCGAGGCGGCCTGCGTCACGGCGGTGCCCGATCCGCAGCGCGGCGAGCGGCTGGTCGGCTTCTATGTCGCGAACGCGGCAATGGCGCCGCAGCTGGTCTGGCAGGCGCTGGGCGAATCGGACTTGCCCAAGATCTTCATCCCCAAAGCGACCGACCTCCGCCGCATCGAGACGCTGCCGGTGCTGGGCAGCGGCAAGATCGACCTGCGCGCGGTGAAGGCGCTAGCGGTCGCGGCTGAGTAGCCGGAACAGCAGCGGCGCCGCCAGCACGATCATGAAAATCCGCACGATGTGGTGGCTGGAGACGTAGGCCGCGTCGATGTCGAGCGACAGGGCGATCAGGCTCATCTCCGCGAGGCCACCGGGCGCGAAGGCGAGCAAAGCGGCGGAGAACGGAATGCCGAGCGTCGTCTCCACCGCTTCACCAAAGATCGCGGCCAGCGCCAGCAGGACAACGGTCGCGACGATCGCCAGCACGACCGCCTTGGCGACCATGCGCAGCGAGACGCCATCGAAGCGCGTGCCGACCATCGCGCCGACGACAACCTGTGCCGCCGCCACCAGCCAGACCGGCGGACGCGATTGCGTGATGCCGGCGGCGTGCACGACGGCGCTCAGCACCATCGGCCCGACCAGCGCGTAGGCGGGGATGCGCAGCAGGCGGGCGACGATGTATCCGACGACGCCGCAGGCGCCAAGGACCAGCCACTCGCTCCATGCCATGTCGTCGGCATAGGTCGTGCTCGTCCCGACCGGCGTGTAGTCGCCGAACCAGCGGTAGCCGAAGGAGATGACGAAGATCGCGACCAGGATGCGGGCGGCGTGGCTCATGGAGATCCGCCGCTCGTCGCCGCCGAGCGCGCCGCCGGCCAGAATCATCTCGTTGAGCCCGCCGGGCGCCGCGGAGAAATAGGCGGTGGCGGTGTCGTAGCGCGCGAGGCGGCGGTAGAACAGCCACACTCCGGCGGTCGCCACCACGACGTAGAGGCCGAGCCACGCGAAGCTGCCGATCCAGGTCGCCAGGCCCTGCACCACCTCAGGCGTGAAGGCGCTGCCCAGCATCACGCCGAGGATCGCGACGAACACCAGGCGTAGGCCCGGCATCAGCGCCACCCGCACGCCGGAGATCGCGGCGACTGTGGTCGCCGCCATCGCGCCCAGCATCCAGGGCAGCGGCAGGTCGAGCAGATAGAACAGCGCCCCGCCCGGGATGCCGAGCGCCAGGGTCATCAGCTTGGCGCGAGTCAGCTG